>NZ_JAPFPW010000034.1 GCF_026155325.1 Desulfobotulus pelophilus
CTTGTTTTTGATGGATCAGGCAGAAACAGGAACGCTTCCCCCTGTAAAATGGGGATAAGGTGGAACAGGAACGGTGTACAAGGCCCCTGCGCATTTCTGTGAGAGGGATAGTGCAGAGAGGATCACTCTTGCACTACCCTACTCGATTAAACAACAGGGTCTACATTTTTGCCACAGTGCTTGCATGTATTGGCTCTGCGCTTGATGATTTCCAGACAGAACGGACATTCTCTGGTAAAGCAGCGTTTGTGAATTTTTGCGATGGCTTCACCGATCGCTTCTTTCATTTTTTCATTGTAGGGAGGGATATTGCGCATGGGTTCAACGGCTTCATGGGTGTCGCAGATGTCACCAAGTATTTCCACCGCCTTCATGCGGACACGTACGGGCTCGTTATGGTCAGAAAGCATGGATAATATTTTAAGAAAGTCTTGGTTGACATAACAGTCTGCAAGTATGGAAAAACCTGTTTTAATGGCTTCTTTCAATTGTTCCTGTTCATTCAGAGATTCTTTTGTGACAAGACCTTCCGTTCCACCCTCCATCCCGAAAACTGTCATCAGCTCAAAGTTGTCTTCAAAAGGATAGCGGAGGCAGCGATAGGATGACTTGTGTCCGTAGTTGGTTTCAATGGACGCCCATCCTTCCCTAAACACAGGGCAGTTATCATTGAAGCAGACATATACAAAAGGAGAGCCCCAGCCCAGGCCATCACTGAAAGTGTAGGGTGGTACTTCCCATATGTCCATTTCTTTCTGGCAGTGCGGGCAGATAGGTTTTGCCTGTGCCAGCATCTGTGACAGAAATTCTTCTTTGGTTTCCATTATAGTCATTCCTTTTTGCTTGGTGTGAGTGGTGCGGAGAGCACCACAAAAATATGCACCATAATAGGGCTCATTTCTGATCTGTCAATTGAATCCGCAGACAGCTATCAGTCTGTGGGATTTTTGACGCCCGTCGGAAAAACAACGGCAAAATAAGAATTGTAAATGGTGATATGTTTGTTTTGTCTTGTATTTTTAATGGTTTCTATCTTGGCATTTCAATTGCAATGTGTCTCTTTGTCCTAAAGGGGGCGCAGAGTAAATCAGCAGAGGAGGCCATATGAAACCCCATTCTTATGCACATGCTACATTAAAAGAAAGCATGCGGACTATTGCCCGTATGCTGGGGTGGGTCCGGAATACGGACTATCGCCTGTTGAACGAATATCTGCTTGTGATGCAGGAAAAAGAAGATCTGGACAGTCTTCTGGCAGAAGTTGCCCGGTGTCTTTCGGAAATGTTGGATTATCGTTTATTTGCCTTTGTTATTCAGGATGAATCCGGTGTGGATGCATGGATTGATCCGACCATGTTTCGTGATGCCTTCTCACGCATTGTTCAGGATGATTTGCGGCTGGATTCGGATAAGGATATTCGTTTCATGGGTAGCGAAGACGCGAAGGCGGAGCAGGTATGCATTGCAAAAAAGGATCTGGAAGTGCGGACTTTCAGAGAGGCCTCCTTTACGGCCCATCTTTATCTGTCCACGGGCCGCACGCTGTTGCCCTATCATGATGATATTCTTGAAAGTCTGCTCAGTGGCCTTAGGGTGTCTCTTATCAATCATGTCCGTATTCGCAGGCTTGAGGGTGCTGTTTCGGAAGATTTTTTAACCGGATGTTACAATCGTCGGGAATTTGACCGTCAGCTGGAAAGGCATGTTGCAGGGGTACAGAGGCATGGCAAAGATTTTGCGGTAGTACTTTTTGATCTTGACCATTTTAAAGGCATCAATGATACTTTTGGGCATCCCGCAGGGGATCGTGTGTTGCGCAGCGTTGCCAAGGCTGTTCAGCACACGATTCGAACAGGAGATGTTCTGTGCAGGTATGGCGGAGAGGAGTTTGCCATTTTGCTTCCTGAAACCGATGGTATGAAAGCTGCCGATCTGGCGGAGCGCCTGAGGGTTTCTATTCAGGGGCTTTGTATTAAAGATGACGACAATTTTCTTATCAGTGTAACAGCCAGTTTTGGTGTTGCCAGTGCTGACAGCCGGATGTCGGCAGGAGATCTGCTGGTTGAAGCCGATGCTATGCTCTATCGTGCCAAAAATGAAGGGCGCAACCGGGTTGTGCTGAGTCAGGACTGATCTTATCCTGCTCATAATTTGATTCTGCTGGTTGAAAAATTGTATCCCATACAAAAGGAGCCACTGGTTTGCAGGCAGGCTCCTTTTTGTATGGAAAAGAAGATTTGGGATCTTGCGGTCCTGTCTTTTTTCCGTGACACTGTCCTACCCACGCACCCTCAATTGACAGGCCGTTGAACCCGCCGTATAGTAGTAAACATTGTACTGCCCATTCTCGGAAGCCTTCTACCTTTACGGCCTGTCAGAGTCCCTTTTTTTCTGTCCGGCCTTTTTCCAAGGGGGGCCATGCCTGGCATACCTACCTATGATCTGAGTGATAAAGACTTCAGCTATTTCAGCCGTCTTGTATACGAAAAATGCGGTATCCATCTGCATGAAGGGAAGAAAGAGCTGGTCCGTTCCCGTTTGTCCAAACGCCTTCGTGAGCTTAATTTCACAGGTTTTTCCATGTATCTTCAGTATCTTCAGGGGCCTGGTGGTGAGGCGGAACTGATTTTCATGCTGGATGCCATTTCCACCAATCTTACCAGTTTTTTCCGGGAAAAAAGGCATTTTGAATTCCTTGAAAATGAAGGGTTGAAAAATATTACTGCGCTTATGCAGCGGGAAGGAAGAAAAGAGCTGCATATCTGGAGTGCGGGATGTTCCACCGGAGAAGAACCCTATTCTTTGGGGATTTGTTTTTCGGAGGCGCTGGGAGCCCTTTCACGTTTCGATGTCAGAATTCTTGCTACAGATCTTTCAACCCGGGTTCTGGAGACAGCGCAGTCCGGTATTTATCCTGAAGCAAAGGTGGCAGGGCTTTCACAGACTCTTCTGCACCGTTATTTTCTCAGGGGCAAGGGGAAGCGGAGGGGGCATGTCAGGGTGATACCTTCGCTTCGGGATATGATTGGTTTCCGCCGGTTCAATTTGATGGATCCCTTTCCCGTTGCGCTCACTTTTGATGTGGTATTTTGTCGTAATGTTATGATTTATTTTGATAAACCTACTCAGGAAGCTCTTGTTGGAAAATTTTATAATTGTCTCAGGCCGGGAGGGTATCTTTTCATTGGTCATTCTGAGAGTCTTATGGGAATTGAACATCGTTTCCGGTATGTCCAGCCGACTATTTACCTAAAAAGCTGAGTTCTTGTGAGGAGATTGTATGGAAAAAGCAGCATCCGGTGTGCAGGCCATTCTGGATGAGGTGGCGCTGCGGGTGGTAACCCTTGAGGCTGATGATATTCCGGGCCTTGGTCTGCTGCTTTCTGATCTGGATCATTTGGCGCAGGCTTTGCTAGCTTCCGGATCAGCGGAAGTTTCCCTGCAGATAGTGGCTGGGTTACGCGCATTTACCGAGCGTCTGATTCTTCAGGATGAAAGGGAAACTCTTCCTCTGGAGGATGCAGTCCGTTGTCTGCAGGAAATGGAAAGGGTTCATGCCCATGGGGATCTGTGGACAGGGGACCTTTCCGGTGTTCTGGATATGTTGCAGGGAAAAAAACAGGAAGACTTCAGGTTGGAGGATGGTCGCAATAATGAGGGGGCTGCCCGGATTTTTCAGGAGCAGGATCTTGATATCCTGTCGGATTTTGTTGTTGAAGCTTCCGAGAGCCTTGAGAAAATTGAGGTCAGTCTGATTGACCTTGAAGATGAACCCGAAGATGCCGAAATTCTCAATGCCATTTTTCGTCCTTTCCATACCATTAAAGGGGTGTCGGGGTTTCTGGATCTTTTTGAGATTAATCGGCTTGCCCATAGTACGGAAAATTTGTTGGATAGCGTCAGGCAGGGTAGCATCACAGTGAATCGTGATATTGTTGATATGATTCTGACCTCGGTGGATTTTTTACGGCGTCTTATCGGATGTGTGGAAACCGGGCTTGCGAATCAGGGTAGAATGTCCCGCTGTGATGTGGACATAACTCCCTTGATTCAGCGTATGGATACCTATGAGGAATCCCGTGAGCGGCTGGGTGAAATACTGATCCGTAAAGGGCTTGTTTCTGAGGATGTTGTCTGTCAGAGCCTGGAACAGCAAAAAGTGGAAGGTAAGCCTCTGGGAGAAATTCTGGTGGCTGGAGAAAAGGTTGCCTCAAATGAGGTAAGCGAGGCATTGCTTGAGCAGAAAAAAAGCCGGAGCGGAATGGCAAAGGGGGCTAATCTCCAGGTCAAGGTGGATACCGGTAAGCTGGATAACCTTGTGGATCTTACAGGCGAGCTGGTGATCGCTCAGGCAATGCTGCGTCAGCAGGCACAGGATAAAAGGGTCGATTTTTCCCAGAATATGGGGCGGCTGGGGCAGATTGTTTCGGGAATTCAAAAGCTTGCCATGAGTATGCGCATGGTACAGATAGGTAGTACCTTCCAGAAGATGGTTCGGTTGGTGCGTGAGCTTTCCAGAAGTTCCGGAAAGAATGTATCGCTTGAAATGACGGGTCAGGATACGGAAATTGATCGAAATGTGGTGGAAACTCTGTATGAACCGATGGTTCATATGATCCGTAATGCCGTAGACCACGGTCTGGAAATGCCTGAAGAACGTAAAAAAGCTGGAAAAACAGAAAAAGGGACCATCGGTCTTCAGGCCTATCACAAGGGTGGCAGTATTGTGATTGAAATGTCTGATGATGGAAGGGGGCTGAATGCGGACAGGTTGCTGGCCAAGGGTATGGAAAAAGGTCTGATTCCTGAAGGGGCTCATCTGAAGGAGCAGGAAATTTTTGATCTGATTTTTCATCCGGGCTTTTCGACAGCAGCTGCGATTACGGATGTATCCGGTCGGGGAGTAGGTATGGATGTGGTCAAGCGGGTTGTGGAAACCCTGAGAGGAAGGCTTGAAATCCGTTCTTCTGAAGGGGAGGGAACTACCTTTGTCATGACCCTTCCCCTGACCATGGCTATCATAGAGGGAATGCTCATCCGTATAGGAAGAGAGCGCTATATTATCCCGGCCATTGCCATTGTTGAATCTTTTCGTCCTTCCCGCAGTGATGTTGTGGGTATTGCCAGGCAGGGCGAGGTGGTAATGGTAAGAGGAGAGCTGGTGCCGTTGCTTCGCCTTGGCAAAATTTGCGGTATCCATGCGGATTTTGACAATCCATGGGAAGCTATTGTTGTTGTGGTGGAAAACAAGGGACGAAAACGGGCACTGCTTTTGGATGAACTTCTGGGTAAAGAAGAATTTGTGATTAAAAGTATGGGAGAAACTTTTGGTCATCTTTCTTTTCTGGCCGGGGGAACGATTCTGGGTGATGGTCATGTGGGTCTTATTCTGGATATGGCGGGCCTGTTTGATATGGCGGATGGTATGCCCCCAGAGAAGAGGTGGCATCCTGCCGGACCGGAAAAAAGGGATGAGGAGGGCCCGTGAAAGTGATTGTGGGTGTGTCCGACATGAAGGTTAGTTCAAAACCGGGCGAAGAACTGATTACCTATTCCCTGGGATCATGTATAGGGGTTGTGATTTATGATCCTGCGGTCAGAGTGGGTGGGATTCTGCACTACATGCTTCCGGAATCTTCTCTGGATCAGGAGAAGGCGAAAAGAAACCCCTTCATGTTTGCGGATACTGGTATCCCGGCTTTGTTCAGGGCCACTTATACGCTGGGCGCAAAAAAGCAGCGAATGAAGGTTGTTATTGTCGGAGGCGCTCAGATTCTGGATCAGCAGGGTTTTTTTAATATTGGAAAGCGCAATCACATGGCCGTTAAAAAAATGTTTTTTCGCAATAATGTGATTGCATCCCATGAAGATGTGGGAGGCTGTGTGAACCGTACGGTACGACTGAACATACTTTCCGGAGATATTCATATTAAAGTGGGCGGAGAAGGGGAGAAAAAGCTATGAATGCTGTTTCAGAACTGATCCGTGAAATCGACAGCTTGCAACCCATGCCGCAGATTGCCCAGCAGGTGCTGGCATTGGCTGAAGATCCGAAAGCGGACACGGAAAAAATAGCCCGCCTGATTTATTTTGATCCTTACATCACAGCAGACCTCCTGAAAATGTGCAATTCTGCCTATTTTGCCAGAAGCCGAACCATTGATTCCTTGCATGATGCCATCAATATTCTGGGCTTGGATCGTATTGTGGATCTTGTGGTAATGAAATGCGGATCATCGAATTTCAAGGGAGGTCAGAAAGGGTATGGCCTGGATGAAGGGCTGCTTTGGAAAAAAGCTGTGAGCTGCGCTATCATAGCAAGGGATCTTGCCATGCGCATACGCTTAGCTGAACGTCATCTCGTTTTTACAGCAGGTCTTTTGCGGGATATTGGTAAGGTGGTTTTAAGCCGTTTTGTCGCTGACAGGATGGAACGAATACAGCGCCTTGTGGCTGAGGATGGCTACAGTTTCCGGGAGGCTGAAAAGAAAGTCCTGGGGGTTGATCAGTCTGAACTTGCTGGTATTATTGCTAAAAAGTGGGGGTTCAGCCCCCGTCTTCAGGCAGTGATCCGTAATTCTCACATGGCGGGGGGGGCCGTTTTTTCCGATGATGCGGCCAATGTGGTCTATGTGGCGGATCAGGTCTGCATTATGCTGGGAATAGGGGTAGGGCTGGATGGGTTGGCGTACCGCTTTCACAGGGAGGCCCTTGGGGCTCTTGGTTTGAGTGCCAGGGATCTGCAGGAAATTATTGCCGATTTCGGGGACCGGATTCGGGAGGTTGAAGATCTGATCGGATCTTTCTGACAGAGGCCTGGAGGCATTTTCATGGCTTTATCAATTCTTGTAGTGGATGATTCTCAGCCCATGCGTGCCGTAATCGTAAAAACGATTCGAGCGGCAGGCTTCGGAGATGCACAGTTTTTTGAAGCAGCCAATGGTAGAGAGGCTGTGGAAAAACTTGGAGAAAACTGGGTGGACATTGTTGTGACGGATTATAACATGCCGGATATGAATGGTATGGATCTGTTGCTGCTGTTGAAGAAAGACTCTGTCTTTTCCAGTATTCCCGTCCTGATGGTGACTACGGAAGGCAGCCTGGAAAGAGTGGATGCCTTTTTAAGGGCAGGAGCTTCCGGTTATATCAAAAAACCCTTTACGCCTGAAAAGATAAGAGAACAACTGATATCCATTTTAGGAGCTCCCCATGGAAACGATGCTGAAAATTGCGATGAAGGCCTCGATTTCTGAGGTTCTGGGAACCATGTTTTATATGCCTCTGGAATTTGATATGGAGGAAGTTCTTGAGAAGAGTTTCTTGTGGCAGGCCGATGCTCTTCTGGCGGCAAGTCTGTCTTTTAAAGGCCCTTTCAACGGGCTGGTCATTTTCTGGGTTCCGGAGAACATTCTTTGCACCATGACATCGGATTTTCTTGGTGAGCAATGTGTTAGTAAGGAACAGATGGCCGAAACTTTAAAAGAGATTGTTAATATGGTGGCAGGTAACACGTTCAGCAATTTTGATAACACAAGGGAGTTTCGCTTAGGAATTCCAGGAATTATCACACGAGCTCTGCCCGGATCTCCGGTCCTTTCGGGGAGGGGGTTGTTTCTGGGTATAGAATCCGTTGAAGGCCCTTTGGGTTTATGGATTGGGTTCACTTCCTGAGAGACGGCAGGCTTGCGTCAAAATGTCGAAAGGATGTGGAAGGGTTTTCAGAAAACTGGAACGCCGGGGGAAATTATATGGAGGTATCGGGTAGTATCCGTGTACTGGTTGTAGATGATTCAGCCATCGTCCGTAAGGTTTTTACGGAGGAGCTCTCCAGAGAGCCCGGAATTGAGGTGGTAGGAACAGCACCGGATCCCTATGTGGCTCGAGATAAAATTGTTCACCTGAAACCGGACGTGATTACCCTTGACATAGAGATGCCCCGAATGGACGGGCTAACCTTTTTGCGCAAGCTTATGCGCTACTATCCTTTGCCTGTTATTATTGTTAGCTCCCTGACATCCAAGGGAAGTGAACTGGCTCTTGAAGCCCTTGCCATTGGTGCTCTGGAAGTGATTTCTAAGCCGACATCGGCCTATTCTGTAGGGGATATGAGTGCTCAGCTTGCGGAAAAGATACGGGCTGTGGCAGGTATCCGAGTGGGCAGGCGGCTGGATGAAAAGGCCGTCGCGGATCAGAGCAGCATTGCCGCTGGCAGGCCGGGAGTTCTGCGTGTGACTACCCATAAAATTATTGCAATGGGGGCATCCACGGGGGGAACTGAAGCCCTGAGGGAGGTTCTTACGAAAATGCCTGCCAATGCCCCGGGCATTCTTGTGGTGCAGCATATGCCGGCACGGTTCACAACGGCCTTTGCGGCCCGTTTGAACGATCTTTGCGCCATGTCCGTAAAGGAAGCGGAAGATGGCGATCCTGTAACCCCCGGTCAGGTCTTGATTGCTCCGGGGAATTTTCATATGCTGCTACGCTGCAGTGGTGCCCGCTATTATGTTCAGGTAAAGACAGGTCCGCTGGTGCACCATCAGCGGCCTGCGGCAGACGTTCTCTTTGATTCGGTTGCTACCTATGCAGGCAGTAACGCCTTGGGAATCATTCTCACAGGTATGGGAGCTGATGGAGCGGTAGGCCTGAAAAAAATGAAAGATGCAGGAGCGGGAACCATCGCTCAGGATGAAGCAAGTTCTGTGGTGTTTGGTATGCCCAAGGAAGCCATCCGTATGGGAGCCGCAGACCATGTGCTGCCACTGGATAAAATTGCGGAAAAGGCTCTTACCCTTCTTTGACCGCTTTTTTCCCTGATAGTTGTTTTGAGGGCTTTGGGGTGGATGATTTTTTTTCTGGATTTAATCAGTCGGTGCTGAAAATATGGTAAGTAACACTGGTCATCTTTTGCGGTAAAAGGTGATAGTTCATGATGACATTTCGGGTTGCTACTTTTTTTAAGGATGAGAGTTATATGAATAAAACAGGGTTTTTCGTTGGGTTACTTTTTTTTCTGATGATACCTGTAACCGTTTTCGGTGCAGAAAGTGTCTCTCTGGATGAAGAGGCACTGAAAAAAACCGTAGCACGCAGAACGGTTATTTCGTGGGGAGAACAGGACGAACGTTTCCGGAGCTTTGGCCCGGACCAGGTCCGTATCGTCCAAAAGATTCCAGTGAATATGAATGGCGTCTATCTGTTTGCCGTACGGGTTGCTTTGGTCATGCCGCCCCCTCAGTCCGGAGAGGAACAGCTTTTTCTTGTGGTGGATCCGACAGGGCAGATGCAGTTTACAGATATTCAGGATTTGAGTTCGGGCCGCAGTCTTCTTGAAGAGCCTTTGGCCTATCTGCGCCATATCGATGACTTTCCGAAAGATCTCGGCACGGTTCTTCTGGAAGGCGGGGGGCCCCATGAAATGCTTGTGGTCTCTGATCCATTCTGCCCCTATTGTCGAAAGGGCTGGGATTTTGTTAAAGAAAAAAGAAATACGCTGAAAGAGCTCCGTCTTGTTCATTTCCCCTTGAATCCGGTTTCAGAGCTTGTTTGTATGGTTCTGGCCGATGTGGAAAAAAGAAATTTTAAGCCCCTTGAAGTGACGGATTTTGCCTATGGTGATCTGCGGTTTGTTCAGGATCCCAAGGCCATTCTGGACCAGTTCATGGCGGTTTTTCCGGAACTGAAGTCCTCTTGGGGGGACAATGCAGAGGCCGCCCGGAATTATCTTGAGTCGGCCTATGGAGAAAAGGTCCGGAGTGAGCGAAGGGAGTTGCAGAGAATGGGGATACAGGCAACGCCTGTTTTCTTCATTAACGGTCATATGGTGGAAGGCTTTCAGCTTGATAAAATGAGAGAGCGGCTGAAATGAAAGCGGCATCGTCTTTGTTTTCTGTTCTCTGCGCTGGGCTGGGGCTGACTTTCTGCCTTTTATCCCTTTGGGAAGTCAGTGATATTTTCTGTCTGAACAGCGGATGCGATGTGTATAAAGGGTATTCGCTGTTCGGTGTTCCCATGTATGCCTTGGGTGCTATGGCCTTTCTGGTGCTTGGGGTGCTGTCCCTGAGCCCATCCTCTCAGGTGTTGCTTCGGATGGTAACAGGGGTGTTTCTTTGTGCCAATATGTTCTTTCTTCTTTGGCAGATTTTCTTTTGGCCCTGCACTTCCTGTCTCGTGGTTGCCGCTATATTGGGTGTGTTTGCCTTTCATGTTTTCAGGAGAAGTTTTTGGGTTTGGCGTTTTCTTTGGTTGGCCTGGCTTTTCTTTTTTTTTGCGGCGTCCCTCGGTGCTGTCCGGGACGGCTTTTCACCCTGGCCGATTCTTGAGGACGGGAATGGGGACGTTAAGGTTTTTTTTTCACCCTCATGTCCTGCTTGTAAAGAACTGGTAGATGGGTGGATCCAGTCGGATAAGGGAGGGAATGTGGCTTTTTATCCCATTGCAAAAAATGGCTGGGATATAGACAGGATAGCTTGGTTACAAAAAAATCTGGATGATGGGATGGACAGGGAAAATGCTTTTGTTCTGTTCTGGGATGAGCCCTTTCCAGAAAAAACACGCTGGCTGCCTCCCTTTTTTTTAATGATGAAGCTATGGAAAAATAATCTGGTGATGGCAAGAATTGGTGAGAGCCGTGTTCCATTTGTGTTGAGCAGGGGAATTGTTGGAACAGAAGGCCCATCGGGTCTGTCGCCGGATGATGGCTGTGATATTTTTTCTCCGTCCGCAGGGACCTGCAGTGACATGAGTCCTGATGAAAGTAGTTTTCGCAGAACCTGGTAATTGGCAGCCAACGTCGATAATTGGCGAGTTGTGCTTTTTCAGC
>NZ_JAPFPW010000035.1 GCF_026155325.1 Desulfobotulus pelophilus
CAAAGCGCCTGTGAGGCGGTGAGGGCGTTTGAAATGGGGGCTTACGGTAAAACGCTGGATAAGGGGAAGATTTTTGGGGAGGATGTGCCTGTGGAAGTGAAAGGAGATTCTGTGGATTCAACAGAAACGAAGGATGGGAGCGGGAAAAGTTTCACGCCCAGATTCCGCCTGATATTTATGGGGTCAAAAATTCCTGATTTTGAGAACTCGGAAAAAGAGAATGAACTTTTTCTTAAAAAACTGGAAAGTATGCGCTGGACAGTGCCTTTGGGGGGTGGTTCAAAGGCATAAAAGATGGAAAGGGGCTGATCTCTTTTATCCTTAACTAAAAAGGGTCTTACCCCTTTTAGCCATTTTTTAAACAAAGGGGTCGCCTCCCATGATGCTTATAATTAAGAAACGCCTTCCCATTCTTCAGGAACTAGCGCTGGTGGTTTCGTCCATGGTACCTCTACAATAGAATCTTGAAACCACTCGTCCCGGAGATTTGCATGCTCGGTTACTATGAGTTGAAAATTTTTAGCTTCTTCGGTTGCAAACTTATTTAACATTGCAAAAAGGACACGAACTTTCTCTAGGTCGGAGTCTCTTTCAGTTTCTTCAACAGAGCCAGAAACCGCTTTGTAAATTTGTTCCGATGGAAAATATACTTGTGTTGGTTGATCTATAAATAGAAATGAAGGTAAAGGTTTCTGGTTATTCGAAGTGAAATAATGCAAAGAAAGCAGGGCACCCAAATGGTACGCTAAGTGATTGGCTCCACCTCCAGTTTTATTCATTGGGACTGGTCTTTCAGGTCTATCAGCCACTACAGTCAACTTATTGAAATCGAATCTAAAAGAAAACTCAGAGAACTCTGCTTCAAGTTCAGCGACATAACGGCTGATCCTATTCGAGATAATATTGAGAATTGAATTTAAGCGTTCTTCACTATCATCTGCCCCTGAGTCCTTTTCCAAATGCGTTACTTGCTTTTTCAATTCCTCTATACGCTTTTTCAAAGCAGCAATATCGTCTTCGGGCTGATAAGTTTCGAGAAATAGGCTAATTCGTCCTACGATTCTTGCGGCTGCGGCGTTTCGATTCCCCATTTCTGCAATTGCAGCATTTGCTGCAATTGCCGCAGCAAGCTCTTCCTCTTTGATCCTTAACTTTTGATTAAGTTCGTAAATTTCAGCTTCTATCTTTTGAGAAAATTCCTCTAAGTGAGGTCGTTCCCCAACAACGGTTTTTAACTCGTGATCTAACGACCGAAGCTCTTGAATGAGAAATTCACCAATAGGTGTATCTAGGTCAAGATTTTCTGGAGCAAATGGCCATTGCCAATCACCAGTTACGGGGTTAGTTGGCAAAGCATGAATTGACTCTAAGCGGCTTTTTTGCTCTTGAGCCTCAGTAGTAAAACCACTTTCTTTTTCCGCAAATAATCGAGTTGCACGGAGGGTCTCGTTTGCTGCTGCCCTCGCTTTCCTTATGGCTACTACATCATCTTCCAATTCGGATATCCGTCGAGTGTCTTCATCGGGAACCGGCGAAGGTTTCCATCTCGTAATTTCCGACAGTATATCCAGTGCGACATTGGTAGTTTCAGGAAGAGATCCACGAGCAAAAATTCCTACTTGCTGAGCCTCTGACAAAAGACCGAGTGCCCTAACATTAAGTTGCTCGTTGAACTGCTGGGCATCAGATAATTGCTTTAGTGCAATTTTTAACTCACGTCGTGCAGTGCGTAACTTAGAATCAATTTCAAGGCGATTATCTGGTGCGACACCAAGAAGGATGGGCAAAGTGTCCTTGATAGATTGAGGCAAGAAAGGTTCGTTCTGCCTGTAAAACAGTTGTTCTTTGTTTGCAATGAGCCCCTGTTTTTGAAAAAGATAGTAATATGTGTGCTTAATGGTGGCTGCGTATGATGCACGGCTTTGTTCTTTAGGAACATCTGTGCGGTTCGCCGGGATTCCAAGCAAATCGGAGAGCAGTGAAATTACAGTAGCATCATCAGAATTTTGAATGAGTTCGTCGAACAGTGGAGGCTCAACATTAGCTCCTCTCCGAATCATCGCCTTTGAGCAACTCGAAGCATTTGATGCTGGGGCTGGTTTTGCGACCAAAACTTGTTCACCCGGGAATTGATAAATGACACCATACCATGATACTTTGTCTCTAATAGGGCCTTCTGGGATATTAAAATCGCTTTGTCCCATACAATATTCGACGATGTCAGAGAGTGCCGATTTCCCTGTCGATGAGCGTCCTGTGATAATATTGAGTCCTTTGATCTTGAATTCAATACGTCTCAACTCGCCCGAATGACTATAAAGAATAATATCTCGAATATTCATGGCCGAATACCTAAAGTTGAATATATTGTGACTCTGTCATTGATTAATGCCAGCTTTCTCCCAAGTGAGCGGGCTACCGCTTGGCAATCTTTAGTGTCCTTTGTGCCAATGATCCTTTTTCGAACAGTATTTTCCCTCAGTGCAATCGAACCTGATTCATCAACAATGATTGCATTACAGGCCGCGAGGTAGGCAAAAGCTTCCATTGTGTATGGTAATAACCCACGGGATCTCTTAGCTAAATCAACACGAATCTCAGGGTGCTCTTGAAGAATCTTAGTGAAATATGCACGACGTGCCTCCTTAATTTGATCTCTAGTTCGTTTATGCAGACAGAGGGGCAGGATTAAAAGGGTGAGCGAAAAAGGCATTGGGCGATGGGCTGTTTCGGTGAAACCTTCCACGCCACGAGCTAGAACAAGACCGCAGAACGCGGGGTTGAACAAATTCCGAATTTCACGAGGGCGGCTGTTCCAGGGTTTCATGGCTTTCTCCCGTGGAGGATATCTGCAACTCTCATTTCAAAACGTGGATGCCAGTAAACGCGGGGGGTTCCCTCATTCGCAAGCATATGATAACTGCCCATTGTAACAAAGGTGGCAGTTACCCCCGTTCGAATGCGAAGGTTCGGATGGTTGCTTGTTGAGAGGTCGTTTAAAAGTTTCCTGCCTGTTGTCTGAAGTAATTTTTCTGGGCTGTCATTCGCCAACTCTTCGAAAACAATTTCCCGGAGTCGCGCCCATTCATCAACAAGACGGTCATCGTATTTCTCAAGCTCTCCGCCAGTCAACATTACATTTTCACGCAACCAAGATCCTCTCTGTTCAAATGCTCGATAGTAATCAATAATAGCTCTTCTGATCCGATCAGAGTGGAGCCCGATTGCTCGCAACTGCTTTACAAAATTTCGATCATCTGAATCTGGATTCGCTCCATTCTCTGGTTCAGCATACTCAAAGTCAATTGGAAGATTATCTTCACGAAACTGCTCCGTAATATAGCTGAGTATCTCCGATACTTCGGAGCCACGGAGTGGTTCATGCCTCCGCCCACTGAGAAGTTCGATGCACTCATTAGTCCACCATCCTTCAAGACGTTCATAGACAGGACGGCGGAACTGGGGGCGCACAGTCCTCAGTTTTTCGTTAATGATTATTTGGGGGATATTTTGGATACGCTCTTGGTTGTCGAAAATAGTAATCCGACGAAAGAAATCTGGCCATTTGTCTTTTGGGAGTTTTTCAAGGAGAATTTTAGTCTTCCCAATGGTTTTCGATTCTGATTGTGCAAGGATTTCGGACACCTGCTGCGGGAGAGTTTCGTCTGGAGGTGCATTGGGCAAAAAAGCTGCCAAGAAGGAGCCAGTAGCAACGTTTCCAGTTGTATAGAGGAAGAAGGAAACAGAGGGCGTAGAGCAGTTTTCCTTGAGGTAGTATTCTAACCAAATCCGTACTGACTTCCAGAAATCAGGTGATAGGTTCGTTAGAGTATCTCCAGGCGCCTTGTGTTTGAGGGATACCAAGATCCGACCCTCATCCGCATCTGTAAAATCAATATCGTCATCCTTTTCGATAAAGCATACAGTGTCTTCAGGAAGTCGCAAAAGTTGAAGCAACGCGTAGCGAGGCTGATAAAAGTACCCAAGTGCAGGCTCAGAGGCTGAAAATTGACTATTCCTAGGAGGCATAGTCACCTCCATCAATCATCCCCCAAAATGAACTCACTATCTTCTGTATAATTCCAACCAGCTTTTTCTCCATTCCATACTTCCTATAACGCCTTGCTCACCGGAAAATTGCGAGCTCAGTAAGTGATTTTTCCGCGTGCAGGAAATTGTTAGGCGGCCGAACTAAGACTGTGTGAAATCGAAAACCACTTTTCCTCCACCAGATGCAGCAATTGCTCTTAAATCAGTGACCGTTTATTACCATTCTCCTAATTGTCAAAATATTATACAGATCCGTATAACATGCAGAGTGTGGCATTATACAGCCCACAGTATCCTCAAAAAGCGATCCTTTCCCATACCCCACCCATCCGCACCTGACAAGCCCCCGCGTCCGTTTTCCGTAATTTCCCGCCTTTTTCCCCCATCCGCAACAGCGTCTTGACATTCCATTGCGGTCTGGGTACTGTTTTGATGCTGCGGCAAAAAATCGCAGTCGGGATTGGCATCCCGAAGGAACGCGGTGCTTTGAGCGCCACCATAATGAAAATGCAGGCGCATTTTTTGCGCCCTCGCACACCCTTATGGCGGAGCTGTATGTGGGCTTCTTCGGAAGCGCCGGTTTCTCCGTGTTCCCGGTAATGCCAACCCGTACAGCTCCGCCACCCAACCGCTTGGCATCGGTTGTGGCGGAATCCATCTTTTAAAACGGAGGACGCCATCATGACACAGAACCTGCCCACCACTGATTTTTGCTTTCAGAACCACACCGTAAGAACCATCGAAAAAGAAGACGGAAGCTTCTGGTTCATTGCAAAAGACGTTTGCGATGCCCTGGAGATTACGTGGAGCGGCAACAAGATTCTTGCCAGTATTCCGGAAAACTGGAGGGGGGTCGTAAAACTCACGACCCCCCTCCAGAACCAGCACGGGGTGTACGGCGAACAGGATCAGGAGTTCGTCACCATCAACGAACCCGCCCTGTACAAGCTGGCCTTCCGATCCAACAAACCCGCCGCCGAAGATTTCACCAACTGGGTGGCCTCGGAAGTGCTTCCCGCCATCCGCAGGACAGGCCGCTTTTCCGGGACGGGTCCGGCCCTTGCCACGGAAGCCCCGGACAGGGAAGACCAGATCCGCCTTGCCCGAAAGCTCGTGACGCAGGTGAACGTCATCCTCCGGGATCTCCCCACCCTTGGCCGCCTGTATCAGGATCTGGGCGTTTCCGTGAACGATGTCCTCCGCACCCTCTGCGTCCTCAGCCCGGACATCCACCACGAAGCCTATCTCCAGTCCCTCCGGGATCATGACACCGCAACCCGGCCCCGGAACTGATCCATAAAGAAAGCCCCTGCATCCTTTTTCGGTGCGGGGGTTTTTGTTTTATCCAGATAAGCCCCCAACCCCCGTCAAGCAAAATCAAGCCCCATTCAGCCAAAAAGAACACCCATCCACGCACATCTAAGCACCATCTAAAAAAGCCCCCCCATTCCGGCCCTATAATCTCCGCAGAAATGATCACCTGAAAGGGGGCTGACCCCTTTTATGAAAAAAGGGAGCGGAACATGGATACAGCGGTACAGGTTTTTGAAAACCGGGAATTTGGGCAGATACGGATTATTGAAAAGCACGGGGAACCGTGGTTTGTGGCTTCCGACGTTGCAAAGGCGCTGGGATATGGGAGGCCAAACGACGCAATCCATCAGCACTGTAAAAAAATCAATAAAATCAATTACGGTGAAACACCGTATGGCCTGAACGTGATCCCGGAATCCGATCTGTACAGGCTTATAATGAGATCGAACCTTGAATCGGCTGAAAATTTTCAGGATTGGGTGGTTGAAGAAGTCCTCCCCACCATCCGTCGCACCGGGGCATATCAGATCCCCCGAAACGACCACCCCCTCAAAATCCTGATCCAGCAGGATTTTTGGGCCGCGGAATGTGTTGCCGACATGCTCCGGGTTTCCGATGACTCCCGGCTGGCCCTTTGTTATGCCATCTATGACCGCCATGGTCTGGATAAATCTGTACTGCCCCAGTACACGGAAGCACCCCGCCAGCGCATGTCCGCATCGGCCCTTTTAAAAAAACACAACGTGGACATGAGCACCATCAAATTTAATCAGCTCATGGTGAACAACGGGATGCTGGAGGAGCGGGAGCGCACCGGAGCCAGTGGGGCGGTCAGAAAAATCAAGAACCTCACGGATCTGGGTTTGGCTTTCGGTGAGAATATGGTTTCCCCGCAAAACCCCAGAGAAACCCAGCCCATGTATTATGAGGATGCCTTTGAGGATCTTCTCATGACCCTGACCATGGGGAAGTCTCAGGAGCCGTGAAGCATAAAAGGGGTCTGACCCCTTTTAGGAAAGAAAGCCCCTGCATCCTTTTCGGTGCGGGGGCTTTTTGCGTTCGGGGGTTCAGCAACGCTCTGGGGCAGGCAGTGTTCTCATTTTTCCACATCAAATGATGTGGAAAAACAGGAACTGGAGGAAGGGAGGGCAGGCCCTTTTCTCAGTCTCTATTTGTTTCTGTCCATATAGCTTCTGATGCCAAACCCGCTGCCAAGGCCGCCAAGGAACACGGCAAAAAGTTTGATGACCTCCCGGTACAGTTCCTTGTCTGAGCCGACCAGAAAAACGGTGGCGAATATGAACAGAACGGCAAAAACAAGAACATATATCAGGGTGTATTTTCTGTTTTCTGCGGCATCCCTGAAAGACCTTTCATCATCCTTTTCGGCAAGTTCGAGAATTCTTGTGATGTGGGTTTCATTGATCTTATCCACAAGAGGATGGGGAGCCGGTCCCAGCCTGTGCATGGACATCCCGATTTCCAGAACCTTCCTTGCTTCCGGGGGAAGCCCTTTAAGCATCTCCGGCTCCACAAAACCCACGTCATTTTTTTCAGAATACCCTTTGCCTTCTTCTGGGGCGGTATCCTTTGTGTTTGTTTCCGTATCCGTCATTGCAGCAACTCCCGAAGGCGGCCTGAGCTGATTTTACTGACCAGCACCTTTTCAATGCGTTCCGATATTTCTGCACCAGAGTAGGATGCAGCGGCCTGCCGGACAAGGGCATCAAAGGCCTGATCATCCATATGCCCTTCATTGCGGAGACGCACCATATACCGGATGAGATTCTGAAAAGCGGTACGCCGGGCCTGTGCAAGGGTGTCGCTTCTGTCGTCATGGAAAGCCATGGAGACAAAAGGATGCTTCCCTGACTGTCCGTATGTGTTCAAATACATATGCCCTCCGGAACACGGATGGTTTATTGCAAGTAAAAAAATCTGCTGGCAGCAGTATAGCATGACGGGCGACAGGGGCAATGCCTGTTATAAGGATAAAAGGGATATTTGCAGAATTTTCGGACATAAAAGGGGTCAGACCCCTTTTAGCTTCATGATGCCGCAACCCGGCCCCGCCGCTGATCCATAAAGAAAGCCCCTGCATCCTTTTCGGTGCGGGGGCTTTGTCTTGTCCGGGAGCCGGGCAGAAAATTTTGTTGCTCATATTCTTTAAAAAATGAGAGACAAGCTTCTTTGTTTTGCATAGATTAGAAACAAAGGGCCTTGTTTCTCATATTCTCGCAAATCTGAGCAACAAACGCCCTTGTGCGGAAGGGATGGGAAGCAAAGGCCTGTCCGTCATTTTCAAAAAATCCCCTGAGGAGCAGACGATGTCCCTGAATCTGGATCAGGCGGTTCATTATCATTACGATGCCTTTCCACCGGAGCGCCTTGATACGGGGCGTTTTCTGGAAGAGCTTCTGGATGCCACCGCCGCCATGGCCCGCTACGATCAGATGCTGAAGACCATGCACAACAGCGAAATTCTCCTTGCTCCCCTGAGGAGTCAGGAAGCGGTGCTTTCTTCCCGCATCGAAGGCACCATCAGCACCATGGATGAGGTGCTGATGTATGAGGCGGAGTCCGACGGCTCGGACAGAAACACTTCTGAAACCCGGTCCGATGTCATTGAAACCGCCCTGTATCAGCGGGCTTTACGCGGGGCGCAGCAGGCCATGGAAGACGGGTATCCCCTGTCCCAGTCGCTCATCCGGGGAGTTCACCAGACCCTGCTTTCCTTTGGAAGGGGAGCGGCCAAATCTCCCGGAGAGTTCAAGAAAGAACAGAACTATCTGGCGGACAAGATGAGCCGCAACATCCTTTTTGTTCCCATCAGCCCGGAACGCCTGCCGGAGGGCATGGACAGGCTCTTTGCCTATATCGGAGAAAGCAGGCATCCCGCCCTCATCAAAACCGCCCTGGCCCATGTGGAGTTTGAAGCCCTGCACCCCTTCAAGGATGGTAACGGGCGGATCGGCAGGATGCTCATTACCCTGATGCTCTGGTCTTCGGGGATCATATCCGCACCGCATTTTTACATCAGCGGTTATTTTGAGGAAAACCGGGATACCTACATTGACGCCATGCGCCGGGTTTCGGAAAAGAGAGACTGGGAGGACTGGTGCCGGTTTTTCATGAAGGCGCTGGCGGTGCAGGCGGGAAGAAATCTTGATACCGCAGACCAGATCCGCTCCCTTTACGATGAAATGAAACGGGTTTTTGCGGAAGTGCTTTCGTCAAAGTGGTCCATTGAGGCGCTGGATTTTGTTTTCACCTTCCCGGTTTTCACGGTCAGCAGATTCAAAGAAAAAAGCGGCGTTCCCGCTGCAAGCTCCGCCCGGTTCACCACCTTGCTGCTGGAAAAGGATCTGATCCGTAAAGTGAAGGAGGCAAGCGGAAGGAAACCCGCTGTCTATGCCTTTGAACCTCTGATGCGGCTGGTGCGGGTGTAGGAAGGGGTTTTTCTGATGCCCGGAAGCCCGGCCCTGATCCATCAACAAAGCCCCTGCATCCTTATCGGTGCGGGGGCTTTTTGTCAAAAAAACACAACATGCAGGACGCAAACCAACAGCACCACAACATGCAGATTTGACTTTCCCCCAATATTCCCTCATTATCTCATCTGTGACACTACCCCGTTTTTCAGAATCCCAAAGCTTGCATCCTTTCAGTGTAAAAAAAAAATCATTGCTTATTAGGCCGCAACTGAATTATAGTTGCAAAAAGTGGAACCGAATATAAAGGTCTCTCCTGATATATGGGAAAAAAAGAAAAACTACTACAAAGGCTCCATTCCAGACCCAAAGATTTTACATGGGATGAACTGGTATCCCTTCTGAAAGCCCTTGGTTTTGAGATCTTTCAGGGCAGAGGTTCCCGGTGTAAGTTTATCCATAAAGAAACACAAACCATCATCAGTCTTCACAGGCCGCATCCGGGCAATGAACTGAAAATGTATGTAATGGATCAGGTAATTGAAAAATTATCCGAAATGGGTGTCTTCGATGAAAGGTCTTTTTAAGTACAAGGGATTTTATGGCTCTTCAGAAATAAGCCATGAAGACAATGTGCTGCATGGAAAAATTGAGTGCATCCATGATCTGGTCACCTACGAGGCGGAAACCGTGGAAGCACTGCGCCATGCCTTTGAGGAGGCGGTGGATGATTATCTGGAAACCTGCAAAATGCTTGGCAGGGAGCCGGAGCGTCCCATGTCCGGAACCTTTAACGTGCGCATCGGGGAAGAGCTGCACAAAAAGGTCTCCCTTGCCGCAAAGGGTTCGGGCATGAGCCTCAACGACTATATCAAGACAACCCTTGCTGAAAAACTGGAAAAAAAGCCGGAACTGCACATGCATTTTTACTGGAAGCATGAGCAGACAAGCACCTTTTCTTCCAAATCCGGCAGGGAGACGTCTTCCCGTAAGAATGTCCTGAATTTTCAAAGGAGGGCAAACTGAATGCTGCACCATGTGAAATATCTGGGGCATGAACTGACGGCAAGTACCTTCCGGCTTCTTCAGGAACCGGACAATGATGGCCAGTACAGCTATGCCATAGAGGCCCACGATTCCGTCGTCATCGATGAGGTGACAGAGGATGAGGAAGGTGCAGACAGCCCTGTCCGACATCTCACCATCCCCATGACGGCCACGGTAAAGGGCCTTGAAGCAGAAACAAAAACGGAAGTCTTTGACATCGCTTTAAATTTTCAGCTTCGATTTGAACTGGCAAGAGATTTCAGTATGGATGAAGATGCCCTGTCTGAAAGCTCCTGGTTCTTCATGAACTTTGCCCATGTGGCAGCCAAGGAAATGATTGACGGCATGTTATCCCATACGGTTTTGAGGGGGACATTTATGCCTGCACACAGAAGATCCGCAGACTAAAAAAACGCAGCATCTTCACTCTGCCTGCTTCCCCAATAAACAAAGCCCCTGCATCTTTCGGTGTGGGGGTTTTTTGTTTTATCCAGCCAAGGCCCCACCCCCCGTCAAGCAAAATCTTGCCCCATTCAGCAAAAAAGAACATCCATCCACGCTCATCTAAGCACCATCTGAAAAAAG
>NZ_JAPFPW010000036.1 GCF_026155325.1 Desulfobotulus pelophilus
GTGCTGGAAAAAACCTTTCCTGAAGAATCCAGAAAACTCAGGGCCTCCATTGAGGACCAGTACACCAAGCGCTATCAGGCCCTTAAACTCATGGCAGACCCCAAGAGCGTCTGTGGAGAGTAAAATACAACCATCTCTGCCGCCTCAGGCCGCAGGGATGGACTAAAAAAACCGAAATGGGGAGACAGAAGCCTGAACCAAGGCCCTGTCTCCCCATTTTTTATATCCATCAGACAAACAGGCCATAACTCTGCATGGCCCACCCAGCATATGCCTGAACAAAATTACGTCCTGATGTCTTTTTCCCGGCAACAGGCAAGGCGTACTACCCTTGCAGATAGGACCCCAGCCCATAGGAAAACAGCATAAAAACACCTGAAAAAAAGACGAACAGGTGAGACGGGCTTTTCAGCATTTTCCGACCCCTGACCCTGACCAGAATAACAACGGGAAGAATAAAGAGAAAAATTGCCACAAGGGGAGCAACAAAAAAACCAAACACATCCATTACCGATGGATTACCTGCTGCCATTCCCCACAGCATAAGATAAATGAAAACAGAAATCCACATCTCTGCCTTCTTTCTGCAGACGCTCCCCCTGCCAGCCATGGATGCCAACATAGTGACCAGCTCATAGGCAGATTCATGAACCGCAAAAAAAACACCAATAAACGAAGTAAAAAGTGCCGCCAGCCCCACCAGAACACCGATGTTTGCCAGCACGGGCGAAATACCTTCTTTATAACTCAGTACGGTAAGACAATTCAGATTATCCTGTATGGCTGCCCCAAACTCATCGGGTGAAAGGGAAAGTACACAGGAAAAAACGAATAAAAGCACAAAGAAGAGAAGTAAAACAGACGTTTTCCAGACGATTCCTTTCAGCCTGTTCAAGTCCCTGTCTTTCAACGCTTCCTCGTTCTTACGGAAAGACATAACCATAGAAGACATGGCAGGTAAAAAAACAAAGGACAAGGTCAGAATGGGAAAGATTCTCAGGGCATCGGTAATAAAATCCCAAAAGGAAGACTGACCCTCCCATGAGGAAACACTCCAGAAAGGAATCAGATACATTGATATGGCAAAAAGAAAAAAAATCATCAGAGTAGAAGCAAACGCCACAATCCGGAGCAGCGTTCTTCTGTTAATCATCTGCAGCAGAGCAAAGAAACAGAGAATCATCAGTGTCAAAAAAGGGCCTCTGGCCCAGTTGGTCTCCGTAATCCCCAAGTCTACCCCATAGGCACCTAAATTGGCGTTCAGACCCAGTACATAGGAAAAAAGCACAGCAAAAAAGGTAATAAAAAAAACAGCTATTACCAGAACTCCGGCAAATTTACCCATATAGTGAGCTACCATGCCGGAATAATCCAGCCGCTCATTACCCAGGGCAAGTAACTCCACCACAGAATGGTGGGAATAATAAATGATTGGAAAAATAAGCAGAGAGAGGAAAACAAGGGCAGCCATACCTGAAATACCCGCCTGCAGCGGAAGGTAAAGGATACCGGCCCCCACAGCCGTTCCAAAAAGGGTTAAAATCCATGGCCACGTACCATCCTCACTCTCTGCCTCTCCACTCACAGAACCCATGATCACAACGCTCCTTTACTGGTTAGCCATCAGCGGGCCTTCCCTGAAAAACGGAAAACCGGCCCCAAAAAAATAATAGAGGCCCCGCAAGGGGCCTGCAGCACAGGTGCATGGTTACAAAAAATACTCCTTTTCAGCAAGCTTCAAAAGACCCCTGTCCGTTTCTCCGAAATCAGAATCTTATTTGGGAAGGCTTTGACACCAGCCCCTCTTTCAGGATAAAGGCTTCTTACAAGATAGTCCGCCGGGAAAGACCAGCAAGGTCACCAACTTTATAAAGACCTGATCCTTAATGTAATATAAGTACAACGAATAAGGAGTTACCATGCAGACATCCTGCACCCAGTGCGGCGAATGCTGCCGCAAAGGCGGCCCGGCCCTGCACATTGAAGACAAATTCCTCATCATGCAGGGCAAACTGCCTGCCAACCATCTCTTTACCCTGCGTAAAGGAGAGATTGGCATGGATCCTGTTGAAAATAAAAAAATTCGCCTTGAAGAAGAAATCATTAAAATCCAGCCAGACAAACAAAGGGACTGGGCCTGCACCCACCTTTCCGCAGAAGGAGACGCTTGCGAAATCTACACATCCCGCCCCGTGGAATGTCGCCTGCTTAAATGCTGGGATACCCGAGCCCTGCTGGCCCGCTACCGGGAGGACCGGCTCACACGAAAAGATATCTTCGGCGGCATGGAGGGTCTCTGGGATCTTATTGAGGATCATGAAAAGCGCTGCAGCTATGAAAAGATCCGGGACCTTGTGGATCAGCTGGAAAAAAATGGAGGAAAAGACGCGGAAAGTACCCGGAAACTGGGAGATATACTTCTCTACGACAAGCATATCCGGGAAGTTATGCAGGAAAAAAAACCAGAGATGGCAACCATGGCGGACCTTCTCCTTGGCAGGCCGCTGATGCAGACCATGCCTGCCATGTTCGATCTGAAAATAGAAAAGAAAGATTCCGGATGGGTGATCAAACCCAGACGCATCCCCGTATAACAGGAGGGCGTGCGGTACACCGCACGCCCTTGTCCGGCCCATATCTCTTCCACCGCCACTCACAGCCCGGGAATCATCAGGCCGCTGCAACCATCGGTACCGGCAGTCCGGGAACAGGCAGAAAACATCCGGGCTTACACTTCACTTCAAGGCACACGGGTTCCGGACAAACGGCACACCGGGCATAATCCACGAGGGGAAGGTTCCCATCCATGGCAACAGCCCCATGGGGACAGGCCTTGGTACACAGGCGGCAACCAATACAACCAAAATCACAGGCCTTACGGGTTTCTCCGCCCTTTTCGGGATTCCGGCACATAACCATGGTCTTTGCCGTTTCCGGCACCATGACGATCACATCCTTGGGACAGGCACGCACACAGAGGCCGCATCCGATGCAGGCATCACGTTTCACTTCGGCAATACCCCTGCTATTGATAAAAACAGCTTTTTCCGGGCAAACGGCAACACAGGTTCCCAGACCCAGACATCCCCACTTGCAAGCCTTTTCACCTTCGGTCAGAAGAGAAGCGGCGCGGCAGTCTGCTATTCCCTCATAGGCAAAAAGGCTGTGGCAACCTTCCACCTGACCACCACCGCAGGCCACAACAGCTCTGGAAGGAACCATTTCCTCTGCTTCCTTGCCAGCTATACGGGCCACTTCTGTGGCCACATCCGCGCCACCGGGAAGGCAGAGAGCAGGCGAAACCCCCGGTTCCAGCACCACTTTCTCCGCATACTGCCGACATCCTGCATAACCGCAGGCACCACACTGCCCCGAAGGCAGTACGCCTTCCACAAGATCAATGCGAGGATCCTCCTCCACATAGAGAAACTTGTCCGCTATGGCCAGCAAAAGACCAATCAAGGCACCCAGGCCACTTAAGGCCAGCACAGCAATCAGGATATTCATGGCAGAAGCTTCTCCTTTCGGATTCCCTGTGAGCAGGGCTTACGGAAAATAAGGGGCCGACAATTCTCTGTGCAACGTTGCCTTCCATATGGAAAGCAGCCTGTCTTTCCATATCCAGCCATCCTGCACCACCAACCAGTCCTCTTTTCCGGACGGATTTTTTTCCCATTGTACACAAAAAAACACAAGAAGACTTGCACAAAAGGGTAAACTACCTGTATTCTGGATAAAAAACTATCTTCGAATACGGCACACTTCCTTTTCTGAAGGAATATACCTACAAAATCTATGCCATCAGCCCGGTTGTACAGCCACACCTCCTGCCATCCGATAGATTATGGCCTGTCTTTTGCTTATTCCTGACAAGGAGCGGGGATAATGCTACGAACGACTCAACGATACATCAACAACCCCATGCCCCTCACCTGCCAGACAAACCAAATACAAGGATGCTGCCATGCGTACCACAGAAGCTGTTGTAACGGCCACATCCCCGGATAAAACCAGAGTCCGCGCCTGCAGGCCTGAAGCCTGC
The DNA here is from genome assembly GCF_026155325.1 of Desulfobotulus pelophilus. NCBI lineage: Bacteria > Pseudomonadati > Thermodesulfobacteriota > Desulfobacteria > Desulfobacterales > Desulfobacteraceae > Desulfobotulus > Desulfobotulus pelophilus. The sequence goes on from NZ_JAPFPW010000036.1 coordinate 4,043, forward strand.
TCCGCATGCAGGGCAAAGGGAATCTGCGGAGTGGATACGGCCACCATGGAAATTCAGGTAAAGACCTTTCCGGGTATTGACACAGGAGACAGGGTTCTGGTTGGAATCGGCTCACAGGAATTCCTGAGGGTCATGGCCCTCCTCTATATCACACCGGTTTTTTGCTTTGTTCTTGTAGCACTGACGGCCCACCATGCAGCCAGCCGGATGCAACTGCCAGCGGACCCTCTGGCTGCACTTGCGGCCATCTTTTCTCTTGTTCCGGCTTTTTTCGTTATCCGCAGAATCAGTCACAACATGGCAAAATCGCCAGCCTACGGTCCCCGCATCCTCAAGCGGCTTCACAAGTCTGATTTTCCGGACAAAGAAGATAACCCGCGTCATGCAGAGAAAAGCGAAATCAATGTTTTCAATATAAAAACAAAACTATAACAAGCATGGCATTTAATTTGCTAGCCTTTATGGCAAGCAGGCTGCCTGAACCTCCTGTCTCCACGGCCCCGATGGCAGAATGCCACCGGGGCCATGCACAGGAACCAACCCCTCACAGGAGGGAACCTTCGGCAATCATCAGGCATAACCCGGAACCTGACCCACACCCAAAGGCGGACTTTCATGCAGCAACTTCCTCCCAAAACGCTTGTGGCCCTCGCTATCCTGCTTGCCGCACTGGGCCTTGTTGCCTACATCCTCTTCCCCAAGGCTCCGCCCATGGATCCCGTACGCATTCTCTTTGAAGGAAAGGCCGGGAACGTCCTTTTCGACCATCAGATCCATGCGGAAACCTACGGGCTGGACTGTGCCAGCTGCCACCACAATCTTGAGTACGGAGATGACACCTTTTCCTGTCTGGCCTGCCACGAGAAAGACTCCGATGACCCCTTCATGCTTTCCTACACCGATGCTCTTCACGACCAGTGCATCCAGTGCCATGAAGAAGAACAGGCGGGTCCGGTGGACTGTGCATCCTGCCACAGCCGCTGATTCCGGCCGGGCAACTTCAGCCAGTCCCCTTATCTGAGAGGGATATTCACATTCGCATCAGGAGAAACTCCATGATTGTTAACCGACTTCTTACCCTAGGTTCTTCCCGGCTGCGATATGCGTTGCTACCCCCAACGCCACCCAGCCCGGACCCGCTCCCCCTCCCTTCCAGCGTCACCCTCCTTATGGACCAAAGCCTTGAACCCGGTATGGGAGGGAGGGAAGCGCTGCTGCGTCTCAAACAGATTCCCGGAAAGGCTTTCAAACTCCAGAAAGGAGATGCCGTAAGTCAGGGACAGATTCTGCAGCTCCTGGAGGAAGGCCAGGCGGTTATAGCTCCCATTTCCGGCGTGGTAACGGACATGGCACCCTATGTGGGAGACTACGGCCGCGTATACATGACCCTTACCATTGAAGCGGGTGAAACGGACATGCCATCGGGTACGCGGCCCTTTGCAGGCAGTGACATGTTCCGTGCAGCACCGGCACTTCCGGGAAAACCCGCCCTGCCGGAAACGCCTCCTGCCAGAGTCATCATCAATGGCCTCGGCTCCGACGTACTCGCCACCAACAACCAGTATGTTCTGAAAACCAGAAAAAACGACCTCGAAGCCGGACTTGACTGGATACGGAACACCTGGCCTTTTGCATCCGTTCATCTCATGGTGGCCGAAGGCCAGCAGAAAGAATGGGATACCACAAAAGACTGCCGCGTTTACGGTATCGCTCCCATATATCCGGCCGCTTCACCACGACTCCTGCACCGCACGGTAACGGGCGAGGAAGCGCCTGCGGAAGAACCCCTTATCAAAGCCGGCACCCTCGTACTGCAGGCAGAAGCACTGGCATCCATGGGAACGCTTTATGCCACCGGGGTACCACCCATGCAGAAACTGCTGCAGGTCATGGGAAAAGATGGTGTGGGTCACCTTGTTTCCGTATGCATCGGCACACCCGTTTCCAACGTTCTGGAACATCTCGGGCTCAAGGCCGAGTACGGTGACAATGTTATCCTCGGGGGCCCCATGACCGGCTATGCCGTATATGCCGAGGACTTCCCCATCTGTCCGGATACGGATACCCTGCTGGTACAGGCTCCCGAAAGGGGAGTGCCCTGCCAGACACCAGCCTGCCTCAACTGCGGTGCCTGTGTACGCATCTGTCCCGCACGGGTTCCCGTAAACCTGCTGTTACGGGTACTGGAAGCCGGTCACTATGAAGAAGCTGCCGAGGCATTTGACCTTATGAGCTGCATTGACTGTGGCCTATGCAGCTTTGTCTGCCCCGGTCGCATTCCCATATTCCAGTATATTCAGCTGGCCAAATACGAACACCGCCGCCATCCGGCAGAAAGCGGTACGCAGAGTCAGGAGGTGGGCGAATGATCACTTCTTCAACCCGCCTTACCGTCAGGCATGCCCCTTTTGCCCACTGCGGACAGAGAATTTCCGGCCGTCACCTGCTGATTATCCTTGCCGCTCTGCCGGCCATCCTGCCCACGGTATGGCGCTTCGGAGCTCCGGCAGTAGCGGTGGTGCTAATGGCCGTGGGTTCAGCCATGCTCTGGGAAATGATCTTCCAGACCATAAGCAGAAAACCTTCTGCCGCCAGAGACGGAGGGGCTGCTCTTACGGGTCTTCTCATTGCCATGCTCATGCCCATGGCCATGCCATGGTGGGCAGTTATCTGTGCCACGGGTCTTGCCATCGGTCTCGGCCGGGAAATTTACGGGGGAACGGGTACCCACCCTTTCAACCCCACCGCACTGGCAACGGCTCTTCTGCTCATATCATGGCCCCATCTCTATGATCTGGATCGTACTTTTCTGCATTATACCCTTGACTTCCCGGCCATATGGCCTCTGGTTGAAGTCAGGGCCATGGGCGCAGAAGCGGCTTTACGGTTCAGCTACGCAGATCTCTTTATGGGCAGAGAGATTGCCCATATCGGCACGGGCTGTGCGGCAGGTCTTCTCATCGGAGGCCTTATTCTCATGCTTAAAGGCATTTCCCGCTGGGAAATCTGCCTTTCTTTTATCGCAGGCATTCTCATTACGGCCACAGGCTTCCAGCTTGTCAACCCCGAAGCCTATGCCGGTCCCATCTTCCATCTGCTTACGGGCAGCACCCTTTTTGCCGCCTTCTTTCTCATGCCGGAAGATGCGGGCTCTCCGGTACTTCCCCTGCCCATGATTCTCTTTGGTCTTGGCGGCGGAGCGCTGGTTATCATCATCCGGAACCTGGGCATGTATGGAGACGGGGCGGTATTTGCCGTTCTGCTGATGAATCTTCTTACCCCCATCCTGGATCGGATGCGGCCTAAAGCCCTGGGGAGGTCCTCATGGGAGAACTGATACGCATGGTGGTCACCCTTGCCATACTCAGTGCTGTTTCCGGCGGTGTGCTGGCAGGGCTGCAGCAGTGGACCAAAGACCCCATTGAAAGACAAAAACTGGCCAATGAAAAGGCACCGGTCATCCGGCAGATTCTGGAAGGCACGAACAACGACCCCATTGCCGACCGTTTTACCCTGAATGACGGCAGCAACGACTACCTTATTTTCCCCGGCAGCCTGAACAATGACCGAATCATGGTTCTGGAAGACAGGGCGCAGGGGTATTCCGGTGATGTCCATGTAATGGTGGGCTTCCGGCTCAAAGACGATACCCTCGTTGGAGCGGGCGTCACAACCCACAGCGAAACCCCCGGTATCGGTTCCAGAGCCAAGGAAGAGCCTTCGTTCACCCGTCAGTTTACGGGAAAAAAAGCCGCCTCACCCAAAAACCTCCGCAGCGATGGAGGGGATCTGGACAGCATCAGCGGCGCCACCATCACATCCCGTGCGGTGGTTCAGGCAGTGGAACGGGCCTCTGCCGCCTATCTGCGACTGAAGCCCGAACTTGAATCCCCTACCACGGAAAAGGAGGAATAAATGCCCCGTCCCCTCCATAAAGAGTTCCTGAAGGGCCTGTGGGAAGAAATTCCTCCTTTCCGCCTTGTGCTCGGACTCTGTCCCGTACTGGCCGTGACCATGACCGTTGAAAACGGCATCGGCATGGGTCTTGCCACCACCTTTGTACTGGTCTGCTCCAACATTCTCATATCACTCCTGAGAAACCAGATCCCGCCCAAGGTGCGCATTGCCTGTTATATTCTGGTCATCGCCACCTTTGTTACCATCGTGGATATGCTCATGCAGGCCTTCACCTATCCGCTGTATCAAAAGCTGGGCATTTTCATTCCCCTTATTGTGGTTAACTGTATCGTACTGGGAAGGGCCGAAGCCTTTGCCAGCAAGAACAGCCTTCTTCCATCTCTGGCAGACGGCCTCGGTATCGGTATAGGGTTCACCCTCTCCCTGGCAACTCTGGGGGCTGTACGTGAAATTTTTGGCAACGGTACCTTTCTGGGACATGGAGTTTTCGGCCCCGGATATGAACCCCTCGCCTTTCTGGTGGAAGCCCCCGGTGCCTTTATCGGCCTCGGTATTCTGCTGGGACTCATGAACCTTATCAGTCAGCGGCGATAGGAGAGAACATGGAAACCTATATCCTCCTGGCCATTACCTGCATTCTGGTCAATAATATTGTTCTCACCCAGTATCTCGGCATCTGCCCTTTCATGGGAACATCCAAGGCCATGGAAACGGCAACGGGCATGTCCATGGCCGTACTCTTTGTTCTGGTCATGGCAGGATCCGTAACCTGGATGGTGGAACACTGGCTTCTGGCGCCCCTCGGCATCACCTTTCTGCGCACCATCGCCTTTATTCTCATCATTGCCTCACTGGTACAGTTTGTGGAAATGTTTCTTAAAAAAAGTGCACCCGGCCTTTACGCAGGCCTGGGCATCTTTTTGCCCCTCATCACCACCAACTGCGCCGTCATGGGTGCCTGCCTTCTGGCCATCAGTGCGGAATACACCTTCCTGCAGACCCTTGTTGCTTCCACGGCCTATGCCCTTGGCTTTGGTCTGGCCCTCACCCTGTTTGCGGGTATACGGGAAAGGCTTTTCCAGAAACGAATTCCCGGACCTTTCCGGGATACGGCCATCGGGCTGATCACCGCAGGAGTCATCTCTTTAAGTTTTTTTGCCTTCAAAGGCATGGGCTGAAGGAAAATCCCGGAAGCCCTTATTCCCTTTTATCAGCAAGCCACAAGCTTTTCATGAAGCCGTGCAATCCACGGTACAACCCTTAAGGAGACATCATGGCAGCAAAACAAAAAACGCTCATGACCATCGATGGCAATACCGCAGCGGCCCATGTGGCCTACGCCTTCAGCGACCTTGCCACCATCTATCCCATTACTCCATCCACCCCCATTGGCGAAATTTCCGATGCCTGGGCTGCGGACGGTCGTAAAAATATTTTCGGTCAGCCAGTGACCGTGCGCCAGCTGCAGTCCGAAGCCGGTGCAGCAGGCTCCATGCACGGTGCCCTTGCCGCAGGAGCCCTGACCTCCACCTTTACGGCATCCCAGGGGCTTCTCCTCATGATCCCCAACATGTACAAAATGGCTGGCGAACTCCTGCCTGCCGTTTTCCATGTTACGGCCCGTGCCGTGGCTGCCCATGCCCTTTCCATTTTCGGTGATCATCAGGAC
>NZ_JAPFPW010000037.1 GCF_026155325.1 Desulfobotulus pelophilus
GCTGGGTAACGGATATCACGTACATTCCTACGGCGGAGGGGTGGTTATACCTTGCGTTCACAAGGATCTTTTTACCGGAGAGGGCGCAGGCTACGCGATGGGAGAGCGCATGACAACAAATCTGATCTCCCAGTCTTTGTTTCGCGCCGTCGCCACCAAGAGGCCCGCAACTGGCCTGATCCATCATTCTGACCCTGGCAGCCAGTGGGGTCGGTCGTCAATAGTGGACACCTACCGATATCATTGCTAAGTCTTTTGCAAAAGACCGGGGAAATTTCCCAAGATTTTTTTTTCAGCTCTCTTTTATCGAAAATATGGCGAAGGTCAACGGGAATTGTAAGGCGGAAAAAGCAGGATGTGGGAGTGGTGAGGAGATACGTTTTTCCGGACATAAAAAAGGGCCTCATTTGTTCCTAGAATTTGTATCTAGGCTCCAAATTCAACCCCAAACATGAAGAAAATCGAATGATTTTAAATGTTTGGTGGAGCTGAGGGGGATCGAACCCCTGACCTCATGGCTGCCAGCCATGCGCTCTCCCAGCTGAGCTACAACCCCACAAAAACTGCTCTTTTGTAAAGAAACCTTCGGAATAAGTCAATACCTTTTTATCAGTGCTTTCAATTTTTAGAAGGGGTGAGGTATGGAGCAGTGAGTTTTTTACAGCAGCTGAATGGCGAGTTCCGAGAGGGCAGATCGTTCTCCTCTGACAAGGTCGATATGCGCGTGTTTGTCCTGCCCTTCCATTTTTTCCACAAGATAACTTAACCCGTTGGATTGGGTGTCGAGATAGGGGTGGTCTATCTGGAAGATATCTCCGGTAAAGACAATTTTTGTATTCTCGCCCGCGCGGGTGAGAATAGTCTTTACTTCATGGGGAGTAAGGTTCTGGGCTTCATCAATAATAAAGTATATTTTGACAAGACTTCTCCCCCGAATATAAGGCAATGGTGAGACAACTATTTTTTCGTCTTCTATTAGCTCTTTGACACGCTGTTTCTTTTTGTCATGGCAGGAGAACTGGTTCTGAATAACTGTGAGGTTGTCATAAAGTGGCTGCATATAAGGATCGAGCTTGGATTTAACATCTCCGGGAAGATAGCCGAGATCCCGGTTGCTTAAGGGAACGTTGGGTCTTGCTATAAAGATCTGGCGATAGTTCTCCCTGCGCTCCAGGGCGGCTGCAAGGGCAAGAAGAGTTTTTCCTGTTCCTGCTTTTCCGGTAATTGTTACAAGTGGAATATCATCATTCAGAAGTGCGTCTATGGCAAAGCTCTGTTCCGCATTGCGTGGATTGATGCCATAGGCTGTAGCTTTATCAACTTTTCGTATTCGGTCACGCACGGGGTCCATGGTAATCAGAACGGATTTTCTGTCACTTCGCAGAATGGCAAATTCATTGGATCGAAGCGGAACGCTGAGAGGCAAATCCTCTACCGCAATCTCAAAGGGGGTTTGATGAAGCCTGTCAATGATGGATGGAGGTATATTATCTTCTGTTCTGTAGCCCGAGTAGAGTTCCCGGATGTCCCGGATATGATCGGTTGTATAATCTTCCGATTTTAGTCCCAGTGCTTTGGCTTTCATTCTGAGATTGACGTCTTTGGTGACCAGGGTGACTTCTTTACCCGGGTTTTCTTCTTTGAGTCTGTAGGCTGTGTTAAGAATCTGGTGGTCGGCTTTTTTGGCATCGAAGTTCCGTGCAACTTCTTCGTGAAATGGCTGCTGAAGATGGATGGCGAGTCTTCCCTTTTCTTTGCCTATGGGAACACCTCCATTGAAAAGCTGATTTCCGCTCATGCTGTCAATGGCTCGTAGGAATTCCCTTGCGTGATAATTCAGGATGCCACTGCCTCGCTTGAACTGATCAAGTTCTTCTATGACGCTGATAGGGATAATGATATCGTTATCCTTGAATTGATAAACACATGAGCTGTCGTGGAGAATAACATTGGTGTCAAGTACAAAGAATTTTCTTTGATTGTGAGACATGAGACTCCTTGGATTGAGCTGTTTTTTGGGATCTGCGTGCCTGTATCCATGTTTCAACGCAGGAAAGGAGGGCAGGTATATGCTCCATGGCTGCGTTTAAAAGCCTTCCACGAGAAAAGGCGTGCATCGTGTGGCAATACTTCCCCGCCGTATCCATAGTCGAATGCGAGATACGGTCCGTCCTTCAATATCCACAATCTTGGGCAGTTCTTCCACAAAGGCAATGTCTTTAATATGGAATTCATAGTAAAAAGGATCGCAGCCTTGTGGGTCGGCGAGAAGGAACAGCTTTTCTGCGTCAAAGGGGTGTTTTTTGGGTGATCCGCAAAATGGCAGGTGACTTTTTTTAAGAAGCCTTATGCGGTCCGTGTCTTTGAAGGAAGCAATATCAAGCTTAGGAATGGTTTCCAAGAAGAGGTTGGCGTTCATGGGAAATCACCTCCTGACGGGTTGTATAAACATTATGGAAAAAACAGACTCCGTATGGCCTGAAAAGTCTGTTTCTTTATACCGTCATTTGTTTTTTATGGAAAGCTGCTTCTGCACAATACCTTATGGATGTGCCGGGCACAGAGCTTGGGTTCTTCCAGGGGGAAAAAGTGGCCGATTCGGGGCAGGGTTTCCAGGGTGCAGAAAGGTATTTCCCTTGTGAGACGCAGGGCGGCATCTTCCGAAAAAAGGTGGGAATTTTCTCCTCTTATAATATGGACAGGGCAGGATATACGGCGAGCGTAGTGCCATGTGTCCATGGGAACGCTTTCGTAGAAGCGGGCTTCCAGTTCCGGCATACAGGAAAGCTCATACCCGTTTTCGGAGGAGGCTCGTAAACCTTGTGAAAGAAAACCATGCAGACTTTCCTGATGCCATAACCGGAACATTCCTTTTCCCTTGTAGTGCCGCTCAGCACTTTCTCTGTCTGGAAAGATGTTGCGTTTTTTGCGGGTTTTGCGGGGTAGGGAGAAGCCGTTTTTTATTTTCAGGGTCTGCAGGATCCGGAAGAGCAGAATATGTCGGGCTGGAAAAATGACAGGATCCAGAAGAATGATCCGGGAAAAGAGTTCCGGGAAACGGGCTGCGGCTGCATAGATAAAAAAGCCTCCCATGGAATGCCCTATGGCAGTTATCGGACAGGCCTCGTTTTTTTGCAGAATAAGAGCAAGATCATCAATGAAGAGCTTCCAGTTGTTGAGAGGAAGCGTACCTTCCCGTGTGGACAGGCCATGCCCACGGATATCGGCAGCAAGAAAACCGTAGCCGTAGCTGTAAAGACTGTTGAGCATGGGGAGGTACGCAGCCGCGCACAGGCTGTTCCCGTGGAGGAAAAAAAGGGAATTTTTCCCCCGGGCAGGGCCTTGCAGCATATGAAGATCTCCGGATTCAGCAGGAAAGAAAAGATCCTGGAAATCATTAGTCATGGTCGGGTACCGTCATGCCCAGCTCAATAAGATCCTGCTTGAAGGACTGAGGTTCAAAGACCATGCCTTTTCTCCACTTACCTTCGTATTCCAGTGTGGGGACCACCCAGTCTTCGCCTCCATTAATGGCAACTACCTTTTCAACCAGAGATGTTTCGGCAGTTTCTATATTGACTACCTGAAAGGGTATATCATTGTCTCTCAGCCACCGGATGGCTTTCTGGCAGTGTGGGCACCAGCTGGCACTAAAAACTTGGAGCATAATTAGGAGGTCCTTTTTAGGGCTTGAAGAGTTATGCCTCAAAGCTGAGTTCGAGGGTAAATGCGCTGTCCGCAACAACGAAAGGTACCGCAATCTTAGGGCCGTCAGTAATGTGCTTGAGTTCGTGATTTTCTCCGGATGCAACACTGGGAATGGCCCCCTCATAAACGAGGCCGACAGATTCAAGTTCTTTTCGGGCTTGGCCTGAGATCATGTTGGCCAGTTCTCCGGCTGCCTCAGCCACTTCATCGTTTAGGTTTTCAATAGGTTCTCCGAACATGCCGGATACAATTGCCAGAATGGCTTTTTTTTGAAAACTGATGGAAAATGTGGCATGGGATGGTCCGGTCATTCCCACAATGGCGCTGACATCTCCCGTGGCTTTATTATCCTTTTTCAAGAAGGGTTTGCCTGGAGCTGGTTTGACAAAAGCCATGGTGGAAATAACACTGATCGTTGCAGTAATGAACGGATTGACATGTTCGGCTTTCATGGGAACCTCTGAGGCGGGGAGAAGCAGATTGTTAGGTGTACTGGCAGCTTGTGGTATTGGTTGGGGTCTGCCAGGATCAACTCCACGTTTGATGGTTTTTATTATTGGAACATAATTTGTTTCACCAGGGAGGCGTCCGCCCGCTGGAGATGCACAAATCCTGAAGAAACACGGCCTGTATAATACGAAAGGAGAATACTTTCCGAAAGGTAGCAGAAGGTAGGCGTTCATGCAAGAATTTCAATTCTGGGAAGATGCGGAAATATGATGTATGGTGGAAAAATCCAACAGTAATAAGGTTTATAGAAATAAGGTCCCGGATGTACCGTAATGAAAGCAGGCGGTTGGTCCTTTATGGCTACTATGGCAGCGGCATGGAGATGAGATATTTCAGGTAGTGTCAAGGAGTACCGCATAAATGGATGTTCACCGGCTGTTTTCCAATTAGGGATTCAGGATTGATTGGAGGGCAGTAGGCAGAGAATGCTAACGTTCAGGGTGTTTTTTGTTTAGGAGTTTGTTAGTACAGAATAGAATTCGTTTTTGGTTTTTTAAACCTGTTTTTAGCGGTTTCTCATGAATGGCCCCATAGTTGCATCTCTCTATGGATACAGCTTACATGCTGATATTGCAGGGTGTGACGTTTTCGGACTTGTTTTTAAAAAGGAGGCTCAATGTTGAAGCCAACGCTTTGGGGAGGATGTGCCCTTTTGACGGGTATAGTTCTTTTTTTGTTCAAGAGTATAGCCATGTTTATGGAAAAAGAATTTTTAATGGCAGATACAAGCCTGAAGGATATGCTGAATGTTGACTCCATGGACTGGATCGATGCCCTTCCTTTGGATCTTCTACAGCAAGTGGCCGCATATTTGATGCTTGCACCTTTATATCTTCTGCTCATGGGAGTGGGGGTGCTGATGCTTGTAATCGGTGGATTTATGGAAAAATAGTTCTTTGATTCAGAATATGAGCAGGGAAAGCGTAAAAAGGGTAAGGTTGCCGCAGATGTGAATGAGTATGGGCGCCAAAAGACTGCCGGAAATGCCATAGGCAATGCCGAACACAACCCCTCCCACCCACTGAGTGATATGAGGTGTTGGATGGAGCATGGCAAAAAAAGTTGTGCTGATGAGGAGTGCCGGTATCCATCCGTATTGTCTGAGATAACTGAAAATAAATCCCCGGAAGAGCAGTTCTTCGGCCACAGGTGCGATAATGCCTCCGACCACAAAGAAAAGAAGAAGTTCTGGCCCGGCTGAGGGCAGCTGAACGCGGATCAGAGGAAGGGGGGCGATATCATGCATCCACAGCGAACCCCCCACTATCAGGGCAAGGAAGCCCATGAATATGCAGCCTCCTATACCTGTTTTGATTCCCGGAATGAAGGAGCGGCGTCCTAGTCCGATAGCATACGGAGGAAGCCTGCGGAGAAAAAGAAGTCCTCCCAGAACGGCGCATTGTACAAGGCGGAGTGCACCGATTCGGATAAGAATCGGCCAGTCTGATGGAAGTTGGGAAGCACCATACTCCAGCAAGATCAGAAGGGCAGCCGCCATGACAAGGGTTGCCAAATCCGGGTAACTGTGCGTGGCTGATGGATGAGAGGGCATTTTTTCTGTTTACCTGTAGTTATTGGCTGTTGGATGCAGGCTGTGCTCCGGGAAGGGGGCCCAGCTTTTTTAATGCGCGAAAAGCGTACCATTGCACATAAGGGTGGTCGGTTTCGCGGAGTGTCTGCAGAATGGCATTGCGGGCTTCCGGAATGCGGTCAAGAGCCGGACCTGTCAGTGCCAGAGCCTCGACTGTTTTGCAGAGAACATTGGCCTGGGGGTCCTTGCGTGCAGCAAGGAGAAGGTGCCAGTATTTTTCCGATGGCTTTGAACCGAGAAAAGCGGCTGCCCAGTAGCGTTCGGCCGTATCTCCTTCCAAAAGGTACTGCTGAAGAAGGGATGGTGGCAGATCAAGCTGTCTGCCTTTTGCGGCCATACGAATGGCATGGAGTCTTTGACTGCGTTTTTCTGACAGAAGATAGGCATTCAGGATTTCCGTTTCCTGAGGACCTTTTTCGGTTTTGCCGAGAAAATGCACGGGAAGAAGAAGGCTGATGCCCGCAGCAAGGCAGAGAATGGAACTGACAATGGATGCGGACGGCCTGTCAAAAACAGAGCTGAGAATACGGCGCATTGGACAAAAAAACAGCGCATACAGAAGAAGGGGAAAGCCGGGTACAAGGGAAAAAAGAATAAGGAGACGGAAGGGATCGAGGCGGTCTCCGTCAAGGGTGGCCTGGTCCAGAATTCTACCCGGAGCAGCATGGAAGCTGGCGTCGGGAACCAGGGTTCGGCGGATGCCTTTTCCGCTTATGTCAATACCGGCAGAGGTTTGAATGAGTCGGATATGGGGGCGTATGGATGTCTCTGTGCGATGCCACCCCTGATCGGTGAGTTTTTTTTCCGTGTCTGGTGGTAAGGCCGTATGGCTGGCATAAATTTTGATTTGTCTCGCCGCCACCGGTTTGATTACTTCTGCGGCGGAGAGGGTGTGGCGATAGTAGGCATTGCTGATGGCAAGGCCCGGTTTTGTGGAAAACAGAATGCTGTCACGGATATCCAGAAAGATTCCCTTGCTGAGAAGGGGCAGAGCTGCAAGAGCCAGCAGGAGAATGGGAAGGAGATGGGCTGGTTTGTGGAAAGGGGATTCATGGATTTGGCTCCGGGGGATGCAGGCCAGCGTATTTTTCCAGGTGATGGCGGGAATTAGAAATATCCAGAGGCTGGGGAAAAAAACCGGGCCTTTATGATTGATGAATAAAAGGAGCGCTGCCCATAGTCCCGTGGCAGGAATGGATATCCAGCGACTGTCACGGACAAGGTTGCGACTTGCCCATGCAAAGGCAAAAGTGCCAATGGAAAGCCCTGCCCCTATGGAAAAGACAAAGAGAAAAGCTGCCTGGAGGGAGGGAAAAACTCCGTCCATGGTATGAATGGCTGAGCCGTGCGGAACGGCAAGAATACCGGATGTCTGAAGTTTTTCTGCCATCTGCAGAACGGGCTTGATTACATATCGGATATGCAGAAATCCCAGTAGAAGGGAGGCAAGCAGTCCTGGGAATAAAATTTTGAGAACGGGTAAAAAATAGTGCATGGAAAGATCCGTATGGAGTAGGGTCTGTATGAAAAGGACGTCTCTGGAAAAAGACTTATAGCATATAGGGCCGGTGAGGAAAGGAAAGAGTACGTCAGGATGATAGGTACAATAATGGCAGAGTTTTTTCGGGTACGTGTCGGGCCAAACAGGGTTGCTGTTTTGATACAGCAACCCTGTTTCTACATGACATCCTCTTCTTCCCTGTTTCCGAAAAAGAGTTCCAGCACATCGGCGAGATCGGTCCCCGTCTCGAAGGTGAGAGGGGAGGTTCAGCCGGGTTTTTTTCTGGAAGCTTCGGGTACGAAGGGATTATAGCGTTTGTTCTGGGGGGTGGTTTCCATGATGATTCCTTTCTTTGCATGGTTGATACTGTCTATATGAATAAGGATGCTTTCAGAATTTACCAGAGGATATTCATCAAGTCCTTTTTCGGGGTGGTATTTCAGTATTCTGATGAATGAGTGACTGCTATGTGATTTTTTGAATCAAGCTGCCCCGGAGTCTTTGTTTTCATTTTCAGAAAGATGATTCAGGGTACGGAAAAGGGAGATCGTTTTTTTGTGAAAAAGGGAGCGGACCATTTTTTTTGACGGAAAGACTCGTTATGGCCACAAGGCTTCCTGGTAGTCCGGATTCTTTTTAACTCAAGTTTCGGACTTACCACAATGCTTTGATTTTAAATGATAAAATCTTAAAGTCGTAGATTTTTCATATGTAAACGCCCCTTAGTTTAGTGTATAAGAGAATCGCCTAAACCGTCGAATCCACTAAAGAAAGAGGCTTTTTATGA
>NZ_JAPFPW010000038.1 GCF_026155325.1 Desulfobotulus pelophilus
TCTATAAATTTTAGAATTTGGTAAGCTTTTGTTTTAAAAATTAATCAAGTTAAAGTTCGGGGGGAATTTTAATGGAAAAGGAAATAGAGTCATCAGGATTTGATCTGGATAGAATTTATGATCTTATGATTAAATTTACCAACAAGCAGAAAAGTTATGTAGATGCTCTTTCAAAAAACAAAGTAAAAAGTGAGCTTCCTGAACTTGGAGTTATGTTGGATTTTTTTGAAGTATTTCAAAAAGTTGCCTTAAATCCTAGTGCTCTTTTTAATGTAAGCTTTAAAATGATGAGAGATTATAATGAGGTTTCATCATCTATTATAGGAAACTTATTGGATTCCAGAAAAAAAGAAGAAAAACAGGAAAAAGATAAACGCTTTTTAGGAGAAGAGTGGAATAAAAATCCATTTTTTGAGTTTATAAAAAATTTGTACCTTTTAAACGTGAAAACCTTAAGTGAAGCTGTTTCAGATGTTGAAGGTATTGAAGCCGTTAAAAAGAAAAGACTTGAGTTTTATACAAAGCAGTTTCTTGAAGCTGTTTCACCTTCCAATTTTCTTGCCACTAACCCGGAACTTTTAAAATATACCTTTGATAATAAAGGTGAAAATATTTTTGAAGGAATTGATAATTTTTTAGATGATGTCAGCAGCGAAGACGGAAGTCTTAATATAAGAATTTCAGACGATACAGCATTTATGCTCGGAGAAAATATTGCACGGAGTAAAGGAAGTATTGTTTATCAAAATGATATTCTTCAGCTTATTCAGTACTTTCCTACTACCGATAAAGTTTTTAAGATTCCTGTTTTAATTTCTCCTCCTTTTATTAATAAATATTATGTTCTTGATATTAATGAAAAAATTTCCATGGTCAAATGGCTGGTGGATCAGGGTTACACTGTTTTTGTAATTTCATGGGTAAATCCATCAACAGAGCATGCTTCAAAAAAATATGAAGATTATGTGCTTGAAGGTCATATTGAAGTTCTTGATGTGATTGAAAAAATAACAAAAGTTAAAAAGATTTCAGCTATTGGATATTGTACTGGTGGAACAATTCTTGCTACAACAGCCGCATATCTTGAATCAAAAAAGCAACGAAGATTTGCATCCCTTACTTATATGGCAACACTGATAGATTTTTCCGAACCAGGAGAAATTGGAAATTTTCTAGATCAATCACAGGTAAAAAAAATAATCGAGGATATTAAAAAAGTAGGATATCTTGACGGGAGGCATCTTGCCAAGACATTTAATATGCTGAAACCAAACGATCTTATATGGTCGCATGCTGTTAATAGTTATATAAAGGGACAGGATCCTGTTCCTTTTGATATTTTGTACTGGAATTCTGACTCTACAAATCTTCCTGCCGGAATGTATGCTTTTTATCTCCAGAATATGTATATTGAAAACAAGCTTAAAGACCCAGGTGGAATAAAAATAGGTGGAGTTCCAGTTGATGTTTCAAAAATAAAAACGCCTTCATATTTTCTTGCAACGGAAGATGATCATATAGTTTTGTGGAAAGCCTCATTTAAAGGAGCTCTTCTTTTTTCTGGAAAAGTGAGGTTTGTTCTTGGTGGTTCAGGTCATGTTGCAGGAGTTGTTAATCCTCCTGCTAAAAACAAATACGGCTACAGAGCTGCAGATCTTGAATTTGATTCTCCTGTAAACTGGATCGAAAATGCTGGAAAAAAAGAAGGTTCATGGTGGCTTGACTGGCATGGCTGGAACATTAAGTTTGCAGGTCAAGAGGTTGCAAAAAGAATACCCGGAAAAAGTGATTTTAAGGAAATTGAAAAGGCACCCGGCAGTTATGCACTCAGAAGAATTGACACCAAGTCAAATGAGGTAAGTTGAAAATATCGGACAGCAAAATTATCATCCAACCAGAACAGAGGTGTCTGAATGGCAAAAAACGCAACGAACGGTCGTTATTCGAAAGAATCCCGGCATGAAGCCGTGAAAATGATTATCGAAGACGGTCTGAGCGCATATGCAGCATCGCGTCAGCACTGATTGCAATACCATCCTGTTTCAAAATCCCTGTAAATTGAAAACTTGTGAACTGTGAACCCGTTCACTATTGAAAATTTCAGGTTCCCCATGGATTCGCAAAGCCTCTTCGAGGCAATCGGAACAAAATACCGTATCCATTGTATTACTGACCCTGAAACTCAAAACCTTGCGGCTGTACCAGTCCATGATTGCAACAAGATAGGCAAAACCATTGAGCAGACGAATACAGGTGATGTCCGTACTCCAGACCTGGTTTTGACCTCACTGCGGGTACACCCCGTAAAAGACAGGGGTAAATTTTGTGGTCAGGCTTTTTGCGGCTTGTGTTTGGCCCAGGCGTCATGCCGGCCAGACCCATTGCCCGCATCAGGCGCTGTACACGTTTACGCCCCACTGTGTGACCCTTTTCTTTGAGAAAGATCACCATCCTCCGGCTCCCATAAAATGGTCGGCGTGTATATTCTTCGTCGATAAGACGGCTGAAAATCAGATCCTCTTTGTCTGGTTGCCTGATTCTCTGCCTTGCGTAATGCGCAGCTCTGGATATACCACTCAGGCTGCACTGTGTTACATTGGACAGATCGTCCTCTGGATCTATCCATGATTGACGTATCAGGGCAGGCTCATCCCGGATTTTTTTTTGAGCCAGTCGAGCTCCATTTTCAGTCGCCCTATTTCGCTGTAAAGAGCATCGGGTTCCTCGTGGGCCGTTGAAACATATTTCGGGCCACGCTTGATTTCAAAGAGTTTTCCAAAAACTACAGTCAGCAGCACACCATAAACGACCGCAGCTGGCTCAGCACCATACAACACGTGGCATATCTGCCTGTTAAAACAGATTTTTCCGAATAACTTTCACGCTAAGATTTTTACCCTAAACGGCGTAAAACCCATGGGTTTAGCCATGAGGAAGTTCAGAGCCAGAACTGCTTGCAAGGAATCTGTAACAGCAGACGCATCTACCGGCGGGGACGCCATCCGAAAGTCAGAAAAAACAGCCATGAAACACCCGAACAGCCTTGAGTTGGAAAAATGCAGATTTGACTACCCCTATGAAGGAAAACCAAGGATCACGCACCGCCCCCAAAATCCCTTCATGGCCGAGAACCTTCTGGAAATCAACGATACCCGAATCGTAACGGCAACGGGTACTCCCATGGGTGAAAAAATTCAGTTCAGCCTGCAGTTTTCCGGGATAGTCGCCACCATTGTCGTGATAACAGGCCTTTTCACTCAAAATGCCTCGTTTGTCCTGAGCCTGCTGCTTCCGCTCGGGCTCTTTACCGCCCTCAGCATCGCCTGTCACAGACTTACGGGAAAATCCCGAATCATCTTGAACCGGGCCGATGGCAGTATCACCATGCCGATGGGCTTCCCTCCGCGGAACCAGTCTGTCCCTTTCGGGGAAATCCAACCCTTTTTTCCCCATACAGGCGCACTGCCAAACCCCGTTCTCAGACGCAAGGAAATACATCTGGGTCTCAAAAAAAAGCCCCGCTGGAGCGGACCGGCCATCCTGTCCTATGGGAATCAGGAACCCGCTAAATTCCGGGAAGTCTGGTCCTGGATCGTATGGTACATGGACAGCAATCGTCCCCTGCCTCCCGGCCCCTGTTTTGACTCATACCGGGAGCGGGATGCCCGCAGACTGCGGGAACTTGGCCATCCTCCTCCACAATATGAAATGAACCTCTACATGCGCATCATAGCACAATCCTATCTTAGCGCCGCGCTCAATAGCGACATCAGCAGCACCCCCATTCCCGACGAACTGGAAAATATGGAACTGAACGATCTGATACAATACGAATGAACCAGCTGAAAAAAACCGGCAGAGAATCCGCCACCGCTGCTTGTAACGCATAAAATAAAGGTGACATACCCACACCTTTCCACATCCCCTGCTCTGTCATTCCGCCTGAAAAAGATAAAAGGGGCCTGTCCCCTTTTATCCGCCAAGCCCGAAACTTGAGCTCCACAACTCTCGTATAAGAGCAGTTATCGCTTCTATGGCAGGCTCATGCTTCCGTTCTTCAAGCCATGCCAGGGAAAGATTGATTTGAAAATTCTTTTTGTCCCAGATAAATGCCGCCCCTTCTTTTTCCGCCTCCCTTGCGTCGTTTTCAAGCACCAGTGCAAGCCCGATCCCCGCCCGTACCAGATTTCTGCAGGTTATCTCGTCATCGACCACAACTGATTGGCAAAGGCTTAGCCGTTTCCGGGAGAGAATCGTATTGGCAACCTTTCGGAATGAACAATCAGGGGAGGCCCAGATCCATGGATAATCCGAAAGCTCGCTCAAGCTTGCGGAAGTGAGGCTTTCCTTCCATTCCAAAGGGGCAATGATCATCAGGTCCAGTGTTTTCAGCCGACACAGTTCAACCCCCGCGGGATTGTCATTACCGAAATAAAATCCGACATCGATCTCCCTTTCCTCCAAGGCGTTAATCAAGATAGCGCTGAGACAGTACTCAAGTTTGATCATCAGTCCGGGATATAAAGAGAATATTTTCAATACGGTTTCGGGTATACGCAGAAAAGCGCCATTGGAGGAATACCCCATACGGAATCTCCCGGTCGGCTTTTTCCCCGAAACCCTAGCGGAGTCGACGAAGGATTCAACCGATAAAAGCAGCTTTTCCGCTTCTGTTTTCAGGCGTCGTCCTTCCTCGGTCAGCTCCATGCCTCTTGGCGTCCTATTAAAAAGGCACACACTCAACTCTTCTTCCAATGCCTTTATGTGCGTACTCACCGCAGGCGGACTGATGAAAAGGCGCCTGGAGGCTTTGGTGAGGTGCTGCTCTTCCGCAACCGCTACAAACGTCTTGAGGTGATAAAGTTCCATTTTTCATTCTCATTTAACATTCTAAAATAAAGCATTCCATTATTACGAATGGATTTTCGGATTGCCGTCTAGTAATAACGAAGGCCATTAATATGGCCGAGAAACGGACTCAAAAGTCTCTTATATAGAAATCACAAGCACAATGGTGAGCAAAAGAATATACTGCTATTCAAACAATTACAAGTCATTATCATTTTTAGTTTCGCCCCAATCGGACCTCGGAATACCGAATAAGCGATTGCTTTTCCCAAAATCCCTATAAATTGCAAGATAAGATTAGCTCTATGGGTGAAAAAAGTTAGAAAGGTAAATAATATGACTTCGATGCCGGATGCTTTGCAAAATGAGAATTTGAGGCACATCGTTGTTGAAGCCCTTGCCGGACAAACAAACGTTCCAAAAGAGCGAATAGTATGCCAGCCAAACAAAGACAAATATTGTAACAAAAACAATCCCTCGGTTGTCACGCCGGAACTGGACGAAGTGTTTTATCTGATGCGAGCCCTGAATGCACGGGCTTTGCGCGATTCGCGAACCGCCTCGGATGAAATGGGGCGGCACAACTTTTCAGTCACCATGGAAAGATTCGCCACGGACATAGCCGATGCGATACATGATCGACCCTTCACTTATGTCGAAATGGGTCCGGAACCGGTTAAAACAACATGCCTGATCCGAAATCTTCGCACCAATGGGGTCCGATTGACGGGGTATATCGGGATTGACATCAACCCCGCATCCGAAAAGCCGATGCGGGAAGCGCTGGCTCCCATGATGGACCCGTTTCTGATCCATTTCTGTTTCCGCGATTTTTCCAATCTTTCTCAATCGGATATACACCGGAAGGAATTCCCGAGCCTTGTCACGATGCTGGGTTTTCAGGAAGGCAATGAGCACCCGGATGCGATTGTCAGCCGCCTGAAAAGAATTGTGCTTCCCGGTGATTTAGTGGCTTCCGAAATGCACGTGAGCACACAATCCAGACGTCACAAGCTGGAAAAGTTCTACGAGTCGGCGGAAATGAAAAGATTCTCGCGCCTTGCATTTGAGCGAATGGTCGGAACCTGTTCCTCCGAATACGCCATTCACACCCTGGATATCGACGTGGGTCTCAAATCCCCTGTCCCCATATGCGTGACCTCCGAGTCGTTCGAAGACCCGGATACAGGGGAAATAGTAATATGCGTGACCAACTGGTGCCTGAAGTTTTCCGCGCTTCAACATCGAGTCGTGCGCGAAGCCATCTCGAATCTGATTGTAATTGCGGAACGGAGAACTGGCGACCGAACGGTATCCTTCCAACTGGCGGAAGCCATCGCCGACGAGGCAGGCATTGTCGACATCGTCGAACCTTTTGTAACAACGCTGCAGGAAAGCGCGGAATAGCGGGGGAAATGGAGAGAAACGGATGACTGATTCAGACAAAACGGTTTCGCCAACAACATTGATTCCAGCAGGATTATCTATAGTTGCAGCCACTTATGGACTTGCAAGGTACTCCTATGGTCTTTACCTGCCTGATATTCGTGCGGACCTTGAATTGTCCATCGAGGTTATGGGAATAATCGGCAGTCTTTCCTATGCCGGTTACCTGGCTGCGACCATTTTCGGTTCCACGATTTCGGGTATTACGGGGCCACGACTGCCGATTGTGCTGGGCGGTCTGTGCGCGGCCAGCGGAATGGCGCTTATATCAATCAGTTCCGGCCCATGGCTGCTTGGTTTGGGCGTGTTGCTCGCCGGAACCAGTCCGGGGCTGGCCTACCCTCCGCTTTCAGACGCGATTACTCGCTTAATAAGACCATCCAGGCAGGATCGCACGTATGCTATCATCAACTCCGGCACCAGCATCGGGGTTATAATTTCAGGCCCGGCCGCCTTGCTTGCAGGAGAAGAATGGCGTTGGGCATGGGCCGGGTTCGCACTTTTCGCAATACTGGCAACCATTTGGAACGCATCCCTGATGCCGAAGAGACGCGCCGGTGAACCAAGTGGCGCGGATATCCCGCAGCTGTGCTGGGCATGGCTTGTCAACCACAAATCCAAAAGGCTATTCATGGCCGCGTCACTGTTCGGCATCTCCAGTGCCGTTTATTGGACATTCGCCGTGGACCTCCTGGTGACCAGCGGCGCAATGGGAAGCGGGTTGTCGCGAGCGTTCTGGATCCTGATCGGTATCTGCGGGCTTGCCGGTGGGTGCGCCGGAGACCTGGTTCGTCTTTTTGGCCTGAGACGCGTTTTTTCGAGTTTGCTTATTGCCTGTACGATTTCAATACTGGGCATTGCGTTCTGGCCCGACAATTTATCCGTGGCCCTGGCCTCTGCCATGCTGTTCGGGGCCACGTTTATCCTGATCACCGGACTGTTCGGCATTTGGAGCGTCAACACCTTCAACGACAGGCCGTCTGCCGGTTTTGGCGCCACTTTTTTTCTTATATCGGCCGGCCAGCTCATTGCACCGACCCTCGCCGGCATAATTGCGGGTGCATGGAGCCTCCATTACGCGTTCATCCTTGCGGCGGCGCTTTGTCTCCTTACTGTTTTCCTGAAACCGAACCAAGAAATCTACAGGATGATCGAACCCGAAGGATAATGGCCAAGGTCACATCAGTACTGACAATTAAAATCTATTTCTTTAGGGGCCTGAGGGACGTTGTTGACAACAAGAGCATATAATGATCGTTCTTGATGGGGAAATGGGCCTTCTAAGAAAAGAACTTTAATGGGAAAGATGAAAGAGCGTGAGGTGGTTGGGGAGATGGGAGCTATTGTGCTCCAGGAATCTCTGGGTCCTTACAATGGCATTTTGGGGTATGAAAAGCCAACTTCTGGGATCATAATCACGAGATTTCTCAATCGACTAGCTTGGTCCGACCCCAAAACACACCCGAAATACCAGCAGCTTGCGCCTTTTTTCCCGGAATCTGAACACCGCGCCGGTTAATTCAACCTTGGCAATAAAACTTGACTATCGGTCCGTATC
>NZ_JAPFPW010000039.1 GCF_026155325.1 Desulfobotulus pelophilus
CTTGTCAGTTTTTTTGATGTTCATAACTGGGGAGGGGCTGAAAAAAAATCTACTGGATCTGGGCAGGATAAACTTGGCAGACTCAATATTCTATCGGATTTATCCCAAAAAACTAAATTGATATGTCCAGATCTGTTACTGCGATTTATTGTTTTTTTAAGCGGGGATGTTGCGCTCTGTTGCGGCGATGAGAAGGCGGTACATAGCCTTGGTAATATTTTTGAGAATGATCCTATTGAAATATACAACGGCTCAGTTTTTTCTGATTATCGGCGTCTTATGGGCGAAGGCAGACTGACGGACATTGCATACTGCAGAAATTGTCAGATTATTCTATCCCGGATGAAAAAACAATATCTGGAAGTTACCGGTAAATTCTGAAAATTTAAGATTCTAATTACTGATGACCCAAAAAATACGTATTCATTACACAAAACCTTCCATCACAGAACTTGAAGTTCGTTATGCCACGGATGCCGCAGCCAATGGCTGGGGAGAACGGTGCTACGAATACATAGCTTGCTTTGAGAAGGCTTTCCGTAATTATCTTGGTGTAAAACACGCCATTGCCACATCCAGTTGCACGGGGGCCCTGCACATGGGCCTTGCTGCACTGGGCATCGGGCCGGAGGATGAAGTTATTCTTGCGGATACCAACTGGATAGCAACGGCGGCACCTATTGTGCATCTTGGTGCAAAGCCTGTATTTGTCGATATTCTTCCGGACACTTGGTGTATTGATCCGATTTTGGCTGAACAGGCTGTTACGCCCAAAACTAAAGCCATCATTGCCACCCATCTTTACGGTAATCTCTGCGAGATGAAGGAACTGCTGGCCCTTGGAGAAAAACACGGCATTCCTGTTATTGAAGATGCAGCCGAAGCCATAGGTTCCATCTATCATGGTTACAGAACAGGAAGCATGGGCAGGTTCGGTACTTTTTCGTTCCACGGGACTAAAACCGTGACTACGGGCGAAGGCGGCATGTTCGTTACCAATGATGATGACCTCTATGGGCATGTACTGACCCTGAGTAATCATGGACGCAGCAGGACGCAGACAAAACAGTTTTGGCCGGATATGGTGGGATTTAAGTACAAAATGTCCAACATCCAGGCAGCTATAGGCTGTGCCCAGATGGAGCGGATTGAGGATTTGACCCGCAGAAAACGGGAGATTTTTAAAGTCTATGCGGATGCACTGCTCAAGCTGCCCGGCGTTACCATGAATCCGGAAAAGCCTGGCACGGTGAACGGCTACTGGATGCCAACGGTGGTTTTTGGTCCGGAAACCGGAATAAGCCGTGAAAAACTGATTAGGGCTTTTGCTGCTGAAAACATTGATGCTAGGGTGTTCTTCTGGCCTCTCAGCGATTTGGATCCTTTTAAAGGAAATGCGTTCAATTTAAACAGCCGGGACATAGCAGACAGATCTATTAATCTGCCTGCATATCATGACATGGTAAAAGCCTCACAGGATAGGGTCATCGCCGTAATTAAAAAGTACTTATGGATTTAATAGGAGTGTGTGATCCTATGCATAAACAAAAAATTATGATTGCCGGTATTGGTGGTGCATCCCTCGGAACTGAAATTTGTAAGGCTTTAATCTTAGCAGGATCATATGAAGTTTATGGATGTGATATTTCTTCTACCGCATACGGCATGTATGACTCAGCATTCATGGCAACATATAAGATCAATAAAAATCAGTATATTGAGAGCATTGTTGACGTTTGTAAAAGTGCGGGCGTGAGATGGCTTGTGCCGGGTGGGGAGCGGCCAATGACATTGTTGGGCGGGGTAAAAGAAAGGTTGTATGCTGAAGGCATTACTCTTATCGCGAACTCTTCTGAGACTGTTGCTCTTTGTTCTGACAAAGAAGCTACCTTCCAACATCTTAAAGATGCAGGTATCTCTGCTCCGAAAACATGTTTGATCGACAGCGTTTCGGATTTGCAAAGAGTAGGGCTTCCATGCATTGTAAAACCTTCAACAGGGAGCGGTGGCAGTGTTTCTGTTTTTTTTGCCGGTTCCTCTGATGAAGCTATGATTTATGCAGAATATATTCGGCGTAATGGAGGTGTTCCCATTGCACAGGAGTATGTGGATATTCAGGAAGGGGAGTTTACAGTAGGAGTGCTTTCTTACCCGGACGGCAGTATTGCTTCATCCATTGCCATGCAAAGAAGCCTTGGAGCAAAATTGTCCGTTGCATACAGCGGACGCGGTGCAATTATTTCAAGTGGGTATTCGCAGGGCTATATTGATTATTTCCCCGACCTGTGTGCACAGGCAGAAAGAATTGCAAGTTCTGTTGGAAGTGTGGGGCCGCTCAATGTGCAGGGGCGTTTGCGCAATGGGGTTTTCCTTCCTTTTGAGATTAATCCCCGCTTTTCGGCTTCAACATATTTGAGAGCTCTTGCCGGTTTTAATGAGATCGATCTTTATCTCCAGCACATACAAACTGGAAAACGGGTTGATTCGGTTACGATCCAGCCAGGATGGTATCTAAGAAGTTTGACGGAACAGTTTGTCGCAGGAGATCAGTTAAAATGAAAATTAGCTGGATTACGGATTGTCTGGGTACCGCCCCATACGATGCCGCAACGAATGAAAATAATGTAACAATTATTGATGTGAGAGATTTGGTTGATAAGCCTGGCAATACAGCCTTGTTAGTGCTGGAAAAAGTTGAAGAGGGAGTTAGTGCTTTGCAGGATGGACAGCGTATTGTTGTCTGCTGTGATTATGGGATGTCCAGAAGTAATGCCGTTGCTGCAGGCATACTTGCTAATTATAAGAAAGATGATTTTGATAAATGCCTGCAACTTGTCATGGAAAAAACAAATGAGAAGGAATTGAAACTTGGTCCTGTAATGGCCGTGCGCGGTGCACTTGAATTCTCTTTACACAGACCGAGAATTGATGAATCACGGCCTAATCTTCTCATGACAGGAGGAAGCGGTTTTATAGGGCAAGCATTTCAAGCGGCAGCGACTGATGAGTTTGTTGTATGGGCACCACAGCAAGCAGAGCTTAACCTGCTGGAAGGCAGTACAAAGCTTGCTTTGCTGGTTGAAAAATATGGAGTTGACCGAATTGTTCATTTAGCTAACCCAAGAATATATACATCCAGTATGGCTATGGGGCAGACCCTCACCATGCTCCGCAATGTGATAGATGTATGCATAACCATGGAGATCCCTTTGCTTTATTTGTCTAATTGGGAAGTTTTTTCCGGTTATACAGGAACTTTGTGGGTGGACGAAGCTACCCCTTTCTTGCCTAAGGGCCCATATGGTGAAACTAAACTTTTAGCTGAGCTTCTTATCGGTCATCATGTCAGAACAACAGGTCTGCGCTGTACTATGCTGCGTTCCAGCCCTGTTTATGGGAAGGGCAGTGATCGGCCCAAATTTATTTTTAACTTCTTTGACAAAGCAGCTCGCCATGCAATTATCCGAACTCACAGGTACTCAAATGGTGAACCTATGCTTGATCTTCTCCATGTTGACGACCTTGTAACTGCAATCATCGCTGCGATCAGGTCTCAATATATTGGAGTTCTGAATATAGGCACTGGAAACCTTACATCTACCAGTGATCTTGCCCGGATGTTGATTCAGAAGCTGAATAGTCGAAGCAGTATTGAACAGGCAATAATTAATGATACTACGGCTCGTATCGCTATGAACTGGGCTCTGGCTCAGAAAGAAATCCATTGGGTGCCTAAGATACAGCTGGAGGATGGTATTGAAGATATTTTCGAGTATATCTTGGGATAGGAGTAAATAAAATGCCGTATGATTGTGAAAAAAAACTACAGGAATCATTCCCATGGCAACGGTCAGCATACCATACGGATTATAATCATGTGCTTGCTTTATACAAAGTAAAGTCCTGCATGGAAAATGTCTCGGGTAAAATGCTTCTTGATATAGCCTGTGGTGACGGACTGTTAACTGAGATGTTTGCGCCTAATTTTCAAATAATTGTAGGCGTCGATGCTTCATCGAGGCACCTTGCAGAAGCCAGAAAAAGAGTGCCATCGGGTGAGTTTTATGAGTCCCTGATTGAAGACTTTGAAGATGACCGTAAGTTTGATGCTGTGTTCATGCTAGACTTGCTGGAGCATGTTCAGGACCCCCAAGCTGTATTGAAAAAAGCTGCTGGGTTTTTGAAACCCAATGGTCGTCTAATTGTACATGTACCAAATTGTGATGCAGTAAACCGCAAAATAGCCGTGCTGATGGGTACACTTACCAGTTGTGGTGAGTTATCACCTTTTGACGTGAATGTGGCAGGTCATCGAAGGTCTTATAATTTGGCCTCTCTTGAGCAGGAAATAGCTACTGCAGGCCTTAAAACAGTAAAAATGGGTGGAATTTTTTACAAGATGCTATCCACACCACAAATGGACTGGTTGCTTAAAAATGGTTTGTGGGAAGCTGGGCATGGGTGGGGCCGTACCGGTTTAGAAACGGCTAAGGACTGGAAATCAGAGTTTTGCAGGGCTTGCTATGAATATGGACTGGAGCATCCTGAAGACTGTAACATTATTTATGCTTGCATTGGCAAGCATTATTGACTGTTTTCAGCAGTCCCGTTAGTAGTCAGAAAGGCGAATTAAAATGACCTTAGAAAAAGAACATCAGTGCCTGGTTGAAAAGAATATAGCACTGCTTGGTTCAGATACGGATGTTCATTCTCTTTCACGCATCTGGTCACGGGAAACAAACCGCTATGGATATACCTATAATTTTTTTTGGCAGGGCCGTCCTATCATTCAGTACCCTCAAGATATTATGGCCATGCAGGAAATCATCTGGGAGGTGAGGCCCGATCTCATTATTGAAACGGGTATAGCCCATGGCGGTTCATTGATCTTCAGTGCATCAATGCTGGCTCTGCTGGATATGGCCGATGCAATTGCAGCAGGGGAATCCATAGATCCGGCCATATCCCGACGCAAAGTTCTGGGTATTGACATTGATATACGAGCTCACAATCGCCGGGTCATTGAAGCCCATCCAATGGCTTCCCGTATTGAGATGCTGGAGGGCTCTTCTATTGATCCAGACATCATTACGCTGGTTCATCATGTAGCAAAGAAATACCGAAAAATTCTTGTCTGTCTGGACTCCATGCACACCCACGATCATGTGCTATCCGAGTTGGAAGCTTATGGACCGTTGGTAAGCACAGGAAGTTACTGTGTGGTTTTTGATACTCTCATTGAAGATATGCCAGGAGATATGTTTCCCGACAGGCCCTGGGGCCCGGGCAACAACCCTAAAACCGCAGTCTGGGAATATTTGAAAACGCATCATGAATTTAAGGTCGATAGATGCATACAAAATAAATTGCTTATAACTGTAGCTCCAGATGGTTTTTTAAGAAAAAATAAATGATTGTTCTTAAAAAATACAAAGCACATGTTGCCATGCTTACGGTATATTGGATTTCTCTGCTGATAGAGATGTCCATATTACATGAGATGTTGGCCGTTGTATGATCAGCATATTCAGGATCCGAGGGGTTTTAATGACTAAACTTTTTATACCGACTAGAAACAGGCCGACATCATTAGCTAAAATCCTTCAATACCTTGTCGAATTTTTCCCGCATACAGAAGTCATAGTTGCTGATGGAAGTGCTGATTTTCATAAGGAACAAAATATATCTAACTTTAAAACAATATCCACTGGTTTAAGTATTGATTATCGATCGTATCCTTCAAACCTTGGAATGCTGGAAAGATGCCTTGACGTCTTGCGTTCTCTGGACGATGAGTTGATTATTTGGGGTGCTGATGATGACTACCCGAATATGGTATTGCTTGAAAGAGGCGCTGCTTTTCTGGCAAAAAATCCAGACTATGTTGCAGCCACAGGTGCAACAATTAAAATTATGAAAAAAAAAGAAGGCATTTTACATAAGCTGTCTGTTGCCAGGCCTATTCAGGCTGCAAGGGCTGAAGTCAGAATGAAAGCTTACTCTCAATGGTCATTTCCAACAACATATGCAGTTGTAAGAAGATCTCACATTTTTGATAGGTTGAAGAGGTTGTCAAGCCTAGGACAACCGGGTTTTTTTGATTTTATTACCGGTTTGCATGATGTCTATAAAGGTAAGATCCAATCTTATGCAGATATAGCATTTTTTGCAACTTACATACCAAATCATGCTCGTCTAAAAACCATTAATAAGCTTGATTTTTTAAATAAGAGCAGCAACGTTCTGGCAATTCATGAAAGTATAGTCAAGGATCTAGAATCATTAGGGTATTTAGGTCAAGAAGATGTAGACCGAATTGCTCAGAAAATTATTCTTAACAGAATTTCAGAATTATCAGGATGGGGTTTTAAAAAATCGGTTAAATTTTTAAGCAGTAAATATTATCTCGATAAAATTGTAAAAGAACAGTTTGTCATGTATGATAACCTACTGCAAGAAGGAACAGATGTTCAAAAGAGATATTTTTCATATTTAAAGTATATATATGAAGCTATGAGAGAAATTGAAGTTTCAGATGATAACCAAGGAGAGCCTTCTAAACATACAAGAGAATCTATTTGTCTTTAAAATTTCTGGCTTTTATTTAAAAAGCAAAACGAAATTATTCGGTTTTGTTTAAAAAAATGTCTTACGTTTTTTTACTTGCGGTATAGTTTAATTAACTGTCTTTGACAGACGATAGGATTTTGTGTGCTGACACTACAGCTAAAAAAAATAACGTTTAGACTTAATAGATATGCTGTTTTTTTAATATGGTTATTAAAAGATTCTTTATGGCGGGACCGCTGGCTGGCTTCAGCAGTGTTGGCTGCAAGTGTTCTTGGTGTGGTTTTTCAGATTAAAGTGTTTGGCCTTATTCTTTATTATGCGAGATTTTTCTCTTCGGGCGAGTTAATTCATATCGGGCCATACGCTTTTGACCCTCGTTCTTCAAGTCTGCTTTTGATGGCAGGAAGCGCAATGGTTGTGGTGTTTCTGTCCCTTTCGGCCCTGTTTATCTATTTTTCAAGAAAAAAAATGTTATTCATGGGACGCAGATATGAAGAATTTTGTGCCAAACGCATATTCAGTCTCCTGGCCAGCAAGGGGATTCCGGACCGTTCTGTACTAGAGGGGCCGGGAGAGGTTTTTTTTCTTAGGTTGATAAAGTCCGATTCCAGACTTGCTGGCAGAGTATTGCGTATGATCCTGTCTTTGGTTGTTCCAGCCCTCACATTTTCAGCAGCAGCAGCACTCCTTGTTTACCTTGAGACAGTTTTAACCTGTGCGGTGATGTTTTTGGGTATAATATACCTCTATTATCAATACTTAGTAAGTAAAAGCGCCGCTGCTTATTCGGTTATATTTGAAAAAAATGGCCCTGCGGCCAGCAAAGCTTATAAACTGCTCTTGCAGGATTGTATGGAGCAGCCCGGTAATAATGGATGCAGCCAGAAAATTGATTCGGTTTTTTTGAAAGATCCCGTAAAAAAACAACTGGATGCCTATGTAGGTCGCCTGAAAGCATCAGAAACGTCTCGTTTTATAAGTGGCCTTTTTATGGCTGTGATTATTGGGCTAATTCTGGTTGTGATGGGTAGTGCGATTATTCTGGAAGGCGCGGGGTGGGGCAGGCTTTTAATT
>NZ_JAPFPW010000040.1 GCF_026155325.1 Desulfobotulus pelophilus
AAAAGCGCCTGTGAGGCGGTGAGGGAGTTTGAAATGGAGGCTTACGGCAAAACGCTGGATGAGGGGAAGCTTTTTGGGGAGGATGCGCCTGTGGAAATGAAAGGGGATTCTGTGGATTCAACAGAAACGAAGGATGGGAGCGGGGAAAGTTTCACGCCCAGATTCCGTCTGATATTTATGGGGTCAAAAATTCCTGATTTTGAGAACTCGGAAAAAGAGGATGAACTTTTTCTCAAAAAACTGGAAAGTATGCGCTGGACAGTGCCTTTGGGGGGTGATTCAAAGGTATGAAAAAGGTGAAAAGGCTAAAATTGGTTAGACTCTTTTGGCTTGGCTCATTTGCTCTTTTGGCTTCTCCTAATAACCCAAGAGCTTGAAGTTGTGGAATTTTTCAAATCATCTACACTTGCAGGAGCGTTAAGTTTTTTAGATAAATCCGAAGCCAACATCCAGAAATCAATTTCTGGATTAAAGCAAGGTGTATGTTTCATAAGATAACCGAAATCACTTGCTATAGAAATGGCCTCATCATCTAGATCTTCATCAATTCCAAAGGCAATATGAGGGTGACTCACAATACCCCGAAACCCAAATCTGTCATCAAAGTAGTCATAAGCTCTAGATCTTGGGTCTTGGGGAAAAGGCATAGCCAAATCATATATCAACCCATCAATCTCAAGCCAAGCATGGTCAAAAAATTCACCATTATCACATCCCACAACACCTATGCACGGGATTGATTCTATCTTATTAAATTTCAACAATGTATGGGCAATAGCTACAGATGCGTAACATGCTCCAGTCCACTCATTGTAAAATATCAAATCTGAAATAATATCAAGTATTTTATCTTTCAAAATAAACACTTTCTTATTTTTACTAATAAGACAGAAACCCAGTCAACAAAATATCTGTTGTTTCAGACCCGATCATAACAAAGAAAAAGAAGCTAAACCATTTTTAATCTAATGAATTTAAATATTTAAACGACTGCGGTGGGGTAAACTTATCATCAAGCTCTTTTGGGTCAATTGGTATATGATATCTTGAAGCTTTTTCAACCATAATGGCATAACCGATGTTACGATTTAAAAAATATTCAAAGAAAAAATCCTTATTGATACCAGAGTCATTCCCGGTCAATCTCCATAGGGTCTCAGGGGATTCAACAAGTATCTTTCGGACTGAAAACTCCCCAATTATCTTTTTTATGGGATTCGATGCATAAACGACAATTCGGTTTACATCTTTTTTAAAAATTGCTTTTCGGTATTCATATTTCTTCTGACCGGAAAAGATTTTATCCGCAAATTCAGGTTTAATGGATAACAAGACGTCCACTTACCCCACCCCTTTCTAAAACATTAAAAAATTGGGAATCCGAAAGCCTCATACATCCCCAATACGCTTCTCCATTGAGACCCACCTCATCAATTAACAAGCCCCGTGTAAGACGTTTGGAAAAAGCGGCATTATAGAGCATTTTAAGAGCATAAAGCCGACCATTGTTTCTCCATAACGATCGTATATCTCTCTCGTCGAAAACACTGAATGGCAAAGTAAAATCTACAAAGTCATCTTCCCCCGCAAATTGTCTCTTATGTCTTATATCTTCTACAGTACATACGGAAGTAGCCACAGCCCGATACCGAGCACGGCCCTCTACGTCAGTGGTTCTATAGATGACAGCAATATCACCAGGCCTAACAAAACCCAGATCCATACTGCAGATATATGTTTTCTGAATACTGTTCGTATGAGATACATCCTGAACGATATCAAAGGACTCATTGTTAAGTATAGAATCGGGAAACAACTGCGTATGCCATTCAGGCTTGATTGCCAGTAGAAATTTTTGCTTACCCCTTGTATCAATTAAAGGATAATCCCTTCTCACATTCCCGGTTATGTTGGGATAAAGTGATTTGAGCATAACGATTTCAATCCCATTCTCCGTCTTTTTTTGCCCATATTGTCCGAACCCAAACTCAAAAAGTAGTCGGATGAGCGGCCGATGTTTATCAAAAACTGTCACATAGATATCTGATGCCTCTGAATCTATGGCATGATCTAATGCTTTTTTAATGAAACGTTCACCCAGCCTTGACCCATGCCCATTAATCTTCAACGTGCCGAGCTTAACCCGTCGGGCATACGGCAGTGCGGGATGGATATCTCCGACGGCCTCTTTCTCTATTTTTAAATACATAAACCCCGATAATAACCCTTCATCATACAGAGTGTATGCACAGGCACCCTCACGCCCTTTTTTTTCAAACCAATGTATAAATTCCCTATAATCATTTTTCAAAGAATCAAAAAATGGGTCATCCACGTTGACATCCGCAAATCGCTGTAGCCTTAAATCTATTCCCATATCGAACTCCTTAATTTTACCATAGGTCTGAAAAAGGGGCATCCCTTTTAGCTTTTAACGCCCACAGGCCCCACAGCACCCTCAAAAAAGCGATCCTTTTCCATACCCCACCCATCCGACCCTGACAAGCTCCCGCGTCCGTTTTCCGTAATTTTCTCCCGTTTTCCCCCATCCGCAACAGCGTCTTGACATTCCATTCCGGTCTGGGTACAGTTTTCATACTGCGGCAAAAAACCGCAGTCGGGATTCGCACCCCCGAAAGCAGAGGAGCTAGCGCCCTCCACCATGAAAGAAATGCAGGCGCATTTTTTGCGCCCTTTCTTACCCTTATGGCGGAGCTGTGCGGGGCTTCTTCGGAAGCGCCGGTTCTCCTTTGCCCGGTAGTGCGAACCCGCTCAGCTCCGCCTCCCTTTTCGCACAAAGGCGGCGGATTCCCAGCTATCACCAGCAAAGGAGACCGTCATGACACAGAACCTGCCCACCACTGCTTTCACTTTTCAGGATCACACCGTAAGAACCCTCACCGAAGAAGACGGAAGCCTCTGGTTTGTTGCCAGAGATGTTTGTGATGCCCTGGGCATTTCGTGGAGGGGCAACACACTGGACAGTATTCCGGAAAACTGGAGGGGGATGCGGAGTTTCCGCACCCCCCTCCAGAATCAGCACGGGGTGTACGGCGAACAGGATCAGGAGTTCGTCACCATCAACGAACCCGCCCTGTACAAGCTGGCCTTCCGATCCAACAAACCCGCCGCCGAAGATTTCACCAACTGGGTGGCCTCGGAAGTGCTTCCCGCCATCCGCAGGACAGGCCGCTTTTCCGGGATGGCTCCGGCCCTTGCCACGGAAGCCCCGGACAGGGAAGACCAGATCCGCCTTGCCCGCAAGCTCGTGACGCAGGTGAACGCCATCCTCCGGGATATGCCCGCCCTCAGCCGCCTGTATCAGGATCTGGGCGTTTCCGTGAACGATGTCCTCCGCACTCTCTGCGTCCTCAGCCCGGACATCCACCACGAAGCCTATCTCCAGTCCCTCCGGGATCATGATGCCGCAGCACGGCCGCGGAACTGATCCATAAAAAAAGCCCCTGCATCCTTTTTCGGTGCGGGGGTTTTTGTTTTATCCAGATAAGCCCCCACCCCCCGTCAAGCAAAATCAAGCCCCATTCAGCCAAAAAGAACACCCATCCACGCACATCTAAGCACCATCTGAAAAAGCCCCCCATTCCGGCCCTATAATCTCCGCAGAAATGATCACCTGAAAGGGGTCTGACCCCTTTTATGAAAAAAGGGAGCGGAACATGGATACAGCGGTACAGGTTTTTGAAAATCGGGAATTTGGGCAGGTTCGCATTGTTGAAGGACGGAACGGCGAGCCGTGGTTTGTGGCAACTGACATTGCAAGGGCGTTGGGTTATGAAAAGCCAAACAACGCAATAAACAGCCATTGTAAAAAAGTCAATAAAATCAATTACCCTGAAACAGGGCACCCAATAAATATTATCCCAGAGGCTGATCTTTACAGGCTCATAATGAGATCAAACCTTGAATCGGCTGAAAAGTTTCAGGATTGGGTGGTTGAAGAAGTCCTCCCCTCCATCCGTCGCACCGGGGCATATCAGATCCCCCGCAACGACCACCCCCTCAAAATCCTGATCCAGCAGGATTTTTGGGCAGCGGAATGTGTTGCCGACATGCTCCGGGTTTCCGATGACTCCCGGCTGACCCTTTGTTATGCCATCTATGACCGCCATGGTCTGGATAAATCTGTACTGCCCCAGTACACGGAAGCACCCCGCCAGCGCATGTCCGCATCGGCCCTTTTAAAAAAACACAACGTGGACATGAGCACCATCAAATTTAATCAGCTCATGGTGAACAATGGGATGCTGGAGGAGCGGGAGCGCACCGGAGCCAGTGGGGCGGTCAGAAAATTCAAGAACCTCACGGATCTGGGTTTGGCTTTCGGCGAGAATATGGTTTCCCCGCAAAACCCCAGAGAAACCCATCCCATGTATTATGAGGATGCCTTTGAGGATCTTCTCATGACCCTGACCATGGGGACATCTCAGGAGCCGTGACATAAAAGGGGTCTGACCCCTTTTCGCTGATCCATAAAGAAAGCCCCTGCATCCTTTTCGGTGCGGGGGCTTTGTGCGTCCGGGGTTCAGCAACGCTTTTGTGCAGGCAGTGGGTTCTTATTTTTCCACATCAAATGATGTGGAAAAACAGGAACCAGAGAAAGGTCGGGCAGGCCCTTTTAAAAGAATCAGGTTGCATTTTTTGCAAATTTTATGCAAAATTCAGCCCTGAATTACATATCCACCTGACCCGGAGGCCGTATGCTCATCGAATTCAATGTCACCAATTACCGTTCCTTCTGGGAGCCCCAGCACCTCCAGATGACAGCCAGCACCGCAGCGGAGCTGAAGGAAAGCCATACCTTCGCGCCTGCCTCCAAAGAAACGCTGCGACTTCTGCAGTCTGCGGTGATCTATGGGCCGAATGCCTCCGGCAAAAGCAACCTGATCAAAGCCCTTTCCTTTATGCGGGAAATGGTGCTGCAGTCTGCCCAGGGTCAGGAAGGAGACGCCATCGATGCCTCTCCCTTCCTCTTCCATGAAAGCGGAGACAGCCTGCCCGGTGAATTTGAGGTGATCTTTATTGCGGACGGGGTGCGGTATCAATATGGCTTTGCCGTGAACCGCCAGAGGATTGTGCATGAATGGCTGCTGGCCTATCCCCAGAGCAGGGCGCAGCGCTGGTTTGAACGTTCCTGGAATGAAAAGATCCGGGCTTACGACTGGAAATTCAGCACCAGCTTCACAGGCACCAGAAAGCTCTGGCAGGAGGCCACCCGCGCCAATGCCCTTTTTCTTTCCACCGCCATCCAGCTCAACAATGAACAGATGAAGCCGGTTTTCCACTGGTTCCGGAAAATTTCCATCATTCCCCACAATGCCATCATGCACCGGGCCTTTTCCGTTGAACACTGCCAGAACGAAGCGCATAAACAGGCCCTCCTTGAACTGCTGAATGCGGCGGATCTCAGCATCAGAGATATCCGGTGTGAAAAAAAGGAACTGGAAAAAGAAGACCTGCCGCCGGGTATACCCAGAGAACTTCGGGAAAAATTTCTTTCTGATTTTCCGGGAGGAAAGGTTGTCCGGGTCTTTCTGGGCCACCAGATGGAGGATTCCGATGCCATTGTGTGGCTGCCTCTGGAAGAGGAATCGGACGGCACCCAGAAGCTTTTCGACTATGCAGGCCCATGGCTGGATGGCCTGAAGAATGGACGTATCTTTATGGTGGATGAGCTGAACAACAGCCTTCATCCCCATATTTTGCGGTTTATTCTGGGGCTTTTTCACAATGCGGCGCTGAACCGTGAGAATGCTCAGCTCATTTTCACCACCCATGACACTTCCCTTCTGGATCAGGAAATCATGCGGCGGGATCAGATCTGGTTCATGGAAAAGGACAGGCACAACGGCAGCCGTCTCTACCCCCTTTCCGATTTCAAACCCCGCAACACGGAAGCACTGGAAAGGGGTTATCTTCAGGGCCGGTACGGGGCCATTCCCTTTATCGGCGAGGTGAGGTTCTGATGGGAACGGACGATCTGCATCATAAAAGAAAGGCAAGACAACTTTCCTCCCTTGCCAGGGAAAGGGCAAAACGCGCCCCCTATGAAAGCGTGCTGATTGTCTGTGAAGGCGAAAAAACGGAGCCTGCGTACTTTGAGGCCATGCGGAAGGATCTGAGGCTGAGCAGCGCCAATATCCGTGTGACGGGAGATTCGGGTTCCGCTCCCATCCGTGTGGTGAATTACGGCCTTGAGCACCACAAAAACTATGACAGGGTATTTTGCGTTTTCGATAAAGACCGGCACGGAAGCTACCAGCCTGCTCTGGACAAGCTGAAAGGCAGAAGCCTTCCGAAAATCCGGGCCATTGTGTCAGCGCCCTGTTTTGAATTCTGGCTGCTGCTGCATTTTGAAAAAACCACAAGGAATTTTGATACAAAGGGAAGCGGCTCCATCTGCGAAAATGTCATTGCCGCCCTCAGAAAACCACGCCTTTATCCGGACTATGCCAAGGGCCATGGGGATGCCTGTTCCCACCTGAAAGATCGTCTGCCTCAGGCCATGAAAAACGCCAGAGAAGTGCTGGCCCATTGTGAACAGTCCCAAAGCTGGGAAACCTTTACGGAGGTGCATCTGCTTGTGGATTATCTGCAAAATCTGAAAAAGTAGGCTGATGCTTCCACCCCCCGTCAAGCAAAATCTTGCCCCATTCAGCAAAAAAGAACACCCATCCACGCTCATCTAAGCACCATCTACAAAAAA
>NZ_JAPFPW010000041.1 GCF_026155325.1 Desulfobotulus pelophilus
ACTGATGGGGCTGGACAGCGAAACCCTGCCCGATGATCTGGCCCGGCGCATGGCCATCCTATCCGAGGGCTGCATGTCTCCGGAGCTGGACGAGCAGGCGGTAGTGAAGCTTTTTCTGGTGCTGCCCGTGTTTGGTTACACATTGTCGGAGACCATTTTGAATCTGACCGGAGAGGGTGCAGAACTGGGGGAGTAGAAGCCCTCTGGCGGGATCAGGGCATACGGGCGGCCTTGAATCTTGGCCACGCCAGGGGGAAGATGCTGTTTGAATTAAGGCCGGATGTCTTTCCGCAGGGGTTTTTAACGGGGGTGGAAACGGCGCTGTGGGGGAGGTTTTATGAGGAGCTGAACAGCCAGTAGGGGCAGGCTGCCGTCATTAAGGTCGTTAAGGTCTTTAAAGTCCTTAAGGGCCTTAAGGACTTTAAGGGCTATGGCCCGATGGCCAAGGAGCCGGGCCGGATTCCGGCCCAGCGAGTAGAGGCTTCAGATGAGAAAAGGGGTCTGACCCCTTTTATTCCTTACTCCTTTTTAAGGAATTTCCGTCCCACTTATGTTCAGGGTCAGGTATGAAAGTCACGCCACTGCCCTGATATTGTGCACCCCACCAGAGTATAAATAGCCAACCTCCGGGAATTTTTGCTCTGTATGAGTTTCGAGGCGGACCTTCGTTCTTTATTTCTTCCCATTTGAGGGTTCCTGCATACTCTTTGCTAAATAGCCCCACGACTTTCACCTTCTACTAATGAGTTCATAACGTGGAAAAGGGGTCTGGAAAAGGGGTCTGACCCCTTTTACTTTTAAACCAGTCGGAGCTATCAGATATGTCTAAAGACTGCTGAGATAGAATTCTTTTCTTCTCTTTCCCGTCCTCCGTATCAAATATATAGGTACAATCCTTCTCAAAGAGATGGAATAGCCATACTGCCGAAGATTTCAAAAACTCGCGCTTCATGTCAGAGTGAACGGAGTAATGCTCTACCCCTGCATGGAAAGCCCTCTCGTAGACATCCTCCTCGTCCATGCGGTCCGGATCAAAGTTCCTACTCAACCGAGCTAGCTCTTCTTCCTCGACGTTCTTTGCCTCATTCTCTATCGCATCAAATGTCGGCAACAGCCTGCTTTCTATTGTAAATAAGAGCGACTCTATTCTTGAGATAATTTCGATCTTATCGTAATCATAAAGATATTTCACAGGATTCCTCTATGCTGCATAGAACATAATAAGAAAAGGGGTCTGACCCCTTTTATTTTGGAAGGTTCTCCAAGTTATCTTTAGCTCTTTCGTTGGCATCGGTCCTCAGGAAGCGCCGCCCATTCACCGTGATGATGTGGATATCCTGTCCTTTCTTCCACTTATCATTGCTATCTTTAAGAATCGTTATGAATGTCTTGTCGTCGTCCATTTTTGAAAGGACGTCTGTCCTGGTCCAGGTTTCACCAGCTCCAATGGTGTCCCCATTATCTTTATGCACCTTCACCTTATCGATGTACTGATCATCGCTGTCATAACGAACGGCTGATATCCCATAGTCTGCCCATTTGGCCATTTCTCCATCCTCCTAACTCAGGTGGAACCTAACTGGCTCCATTGGTGTGATATAATGGGGCGGCGGATCAGCTGCAAAAGCTAAAAGGGGGCTGCCCCCTTTTTGTTCTTGTTAAAGGAAACACTACCATTCTTCAGGGAGACTCTGCCATTCATCGTAATAATAAGAATCACAAGAGGTTATAAACGTATGAACCTCATTCATTGCCCCACAAAGAAGTTCCAATCTTATAACCTTCGGATAATTTAAAGACGTCTTACCTCCTTCCTTGTTATGAGCATACCGAAGGTTTTGGCCTGATTTATCAATACGCTGTAACTCATTCAGCAAGCCCTCAGTATTGTTTACTGGCTTCTTATCTGCCTTTGGCCATGTATCCAACAAAACCGGCTTTACGATTTTCCACAAGCCAATAATATTATGGCCTGACGACTTCTTTTTTTCTGATTTTGCAAGTCTACCGCAATTAACGATAGTACAGATAAGACTTTTAAGAGCCAATTCGATCGAATGCCGGTATAAATAAACGATCGGCATAAACAACTCATCTGGATGATACTGATCAGGATCATTTTCTTGAGCCCAGATTGCCATATTTGCGCATCTAAGATACGCTGCCGAGACTCTAGATTCATCAGCACAAAACTCATAAGCATGGTTTACAAAACATTTTGTTTTAGAATCAGAAACATCTCCCGACATACCATAGAATGACTTCCTGACATCTGGCCAGAAGCACGTTACCTCGCTATTCATACATCACCTAAAAAGATTCTGTAGCCATGTTAAAATGCAGACCAAGGAAGTATTCCGCCCTGCTGCACCTTTTAAAAAACGATCCTTTTCCATACCCCACCCTTTTTCTTCTGGCAAGCCCGGTATACATTTCCCGTAACTTTTTCCCATTCGCATCAACATCTTGACATTCCATTCCGGTCTGGGTACAGTTTTTATACTGCGGCAAAAAACCGCAGCCGGGATTAGCCTCCCGCTTGAACAGTAGGCGCGTAGCGCCCTTCCAGAAATGCAGGCGCATTTTTTGTGCCCTTGCATACCCTTATGGCGGGGCTGCGTGTGGGCTCTTCGGAGCGCCGGTTCCTACTGTCCGGTAAGGCTAACCCACGCAGCTCCGTCACCCACTGATTAGCCTCAGTTGTGGCGGATACCTCCCATCCTTTATTCAGTAGGAGAAACGCCATGGAAAACCAGTTGCCCACCCTTGATTTTACCTTTCAGAATCTCGTTGTCAGAACCCTCACGCAGGAAGACGGAAGCCTTTGGTTTGTTGCCAGAGATGTATGCGATGCTCTGGGGATTACCTGGAGCGGGAACAAAATTCTTGCCTCGATTCAGGATGAATGGAAAGGGGTCGTAAAACTCACGACCCCTTCTTCCGATGACCACCGGGGCGGTGGTGAGCAGCAGCTCATCATCATCAACGAACCCGCCCTCTACAAACTGGCCTTCCGGTCCAACAAACCCGCTGCCGAAGATTTCACCAACTGGGTAGCCAGTGAAGTTCTCCCCGCCATCCGGCGAACGGGCCGCTATGGCGCTTCCGCTCCCGTAACTCTCCCCCATGGCCATGACGACCAGATCCTTCTGGCACGGCACCTTGTCCGGGAAGTGAATGGTATGCTGGCAAGCTTGAGCACCCTGAGCCAGCTTCATCAGAATATGGTGGTATCCGTCAACAACGTACTACGAACGGTCTCTGTGCTGAGCCCGGAAGTTCATCATGAGGCCTTTGTTCAGTCTCTCCGGAATCAGGGCGACGGCAAGTAAGCCTTTTCTGATTTTATAAATGAAGCCCCTGCATCGGTTCCGGTGCGGGGGTTTTTTGTTTGTGGCTGGCCCCCCGTCAAGCGAAATCATGGTCTGTTTAAGCAAAAAGAACATGCATCTGCGCTCAACTAAGGTGCAAATAGCCAATGCTGCCCCCTGTGGCCCTATACTGCGAAGGAGTTGCCCTCATTAAGGTCCTTAAGGTCCTTAAGGAAGGCAGTCTTTTGTGGCAGACAGAACCGTTGCTACCCTTGACGGGCTTTCAACCCGAAAGCACAGCCGGTCTTTTGCGGTAGCCAAATACAAAACAGGCCGGGCAAACCGGAAACCGTAGGGGCAGGCCCCCGTGCCTGCCCAAATAAAGGGGCACCATGTCCAACGTAGAAAAAATAGTCAAAATCATCTTCTCCGGAGACGATCAGGTATCCCAGGTCGCCACAGGCATCAACACCAATCTGGGCAAGCTGGGAATGGCCATGAACGTCATAGAAGATGGCGTCCGCAGCGTCACAAAACCCATGGCTGCCATGGCCGATGCCACCCTCACCACCACCGCAGCCCTCGGAGCCATGGCAGCAGCCGGAACCGGGGTGGCCATTGCCGCTGCTGGTGAGTGGTCCGACTCCTTCAACGAGATTTCCACCCTCATTGATGCCACGGGCGATGACCTCGGCATCTTCCGCAAAAACCTGCTGGATTATGGTGCGGATTCCGCCTTTGCCATGGCCGAGGTGAACGCCGCCACCTATGCGGCCATATCCGCAGGCACGGACTACAAAGACGCCATCGGCCTCATCGCCCAGACCGAACGCCTTGCCATTGCAGGCAAAGCAGAGCTTGCCGATACCACCGTGGCGCTGGTTTCCACCATGAACGCCTACGGTGCCAGTGCAGACGAAGCCTCCCGGTACTCGGACATCCTTTTCAATACGGTCAAATCCGGGCAGACCACCCTGCCGGAGCTGTCCAAATCCCTTTCTCAGGCAACATCCATCGCCGCAGCCGGAGACGTGCCCTTTGAAACTCTGGCTGCGGCCATTGCCGTTCTCACCGCCAAAGGGATGCCCACCAGCGAAGCCATGACCGCCATCCGAGGAGCCATTCAGGCCATCATCAAGCCCACGGAGCAGGCCGCCAGAGAGGCCGAGGCTTTAGGCATTGGCTTTGATGTTTCTGCCCTGAAATCCAAAGGCTTTGAGGGTGTGATGCAGGATGTGTATGCGGCCACGGATGGCAATGTGGAAACCATTGCAAGGCTTTTTGGCAGCGTGCAGGGACTCACTGGCGTATTGGCCATGTTTGGTGCCGACGGCGGCGATCATTTTCTTTCCATGCAGCAGCAGATGCGGGCCTCTTCCGGGGCGACGGATGATGCTTATGGAAAAATGGTCAAGAATATTTCTTTCCAAAACCAACAACTCCTCAACTCCATGCGGGCCACTTTCGTGACCGCAGGCCTGCCCCTGCTGGATGAATACGGCGACGCCGTGAGCGCCCTGTCTGAGATATTCGGGGGGCTGCGAACCAGCATCGATGCCGGGGCCTTTGATGAGCTGTATGCCCGTCTTTCCAAAAGCGCCGGGGAGTTTACGGAATGGGCTTCCGGTATCGGTCAGGCCCTGCCCGAGGCGCTGGACAACATTGACTGGTCCCGCTTTACCGAAGGGGTGGACGAGCTAACCGAAACTATCAAAGAGCTTTTCGGGGCGCTCTTTCAGGGGCTGGACCCCACAAAGCCCGACGAGCTGGGGCAGATTCTTCAGGTGCTTGTGGATGGCATGGGAAGCCTTGCTACGGTTTCATCGGGTGTTTTGGAGGCATGGAACCCGCTTTTGCAGATGGCTGGCAGGCTGATGATCGCCTTTGCGGAGCTGGACCCGGCCACGGCAAAAACCACGGGGGAGTTTCTGGGTCAGTCCCAGATGATAGAAAAGCTCTCTGAAAAGTTCGGCTTCTGGGGCGGCATGTTGATTAAAACCCTGCTTCCCATGAGGGACACAGAGGCTGAGCTTGATCGCATCAACGTGGCCCTTGCGGGCGTGGGTGTTTACCTGCCCCAGAATACGGAAAAACTCCGGGAAATGGCCAAGGCCACGGACGAAACCGCCAAGGCCATGGAGGGCGGAGCCGGGTCCGTTGGCGAATTTTCCGAAGAGCTGGAAAAGCTCCATGAAAATGCAGAGGTGGAAATCAGGGTTTCTGCGGAAGAGATTCAGTCCGCACGGGATCAGATGAAGGCGCTGGGGATGGATGCCACCCACATCTCCGATGATATCATTATCGATTTTCTCATTCATAAGGACGAGGCCTCCTGGGATGCCCTGAAAACGGCCCTTGCGGATATCCCCGAAGAAAAAGCCACAAAGATCACGGCGGAAGCGGACGAGGCCTCCGCAGAAAAAACAAAATCACTTTTTGACATCGTGACGGACGACCGGGGCATTACCATTACCATGAACCCCGACAGATCCTCTCTGGAAGCCGCCAAAAAAGTCATTGAAGGCTCGGCTCCGGATACCAAAGCCATTGAGATGATTTTCGGATTTAATCAGGCGCAGACCGAATCCACGGTCAAGGCGTTGGAAGCCATGCTGGGCAGCATGGACAACATGGTGGAGTGGGAAGCCAAGCTGGAAATCGCTGAAGTGGAGGCCAACGCCAAAAAGGTGGAAGCGATTGTGTTTGGCCTGAGCAACACCATTTCCTCTACCGGGCAGGTGATGACGGATTTGTTTAAGCTCTGGGATACGGCCCAGTTTGGCTCCCAGCAGCATCAGATTGAAAGCTGGATCCGCGAAGAACTGCGCATACGGAAAGAAGCCCACGAAAAGCAGCTGCAGATGTCGGATGCCGAGATGCGGCTCATGGATGCCAGAGCAGACCGCTACCGCTTCGGCGATCCGCTGATCTCCGTATCCGGTGACGGGCTGCAGCCCCACCTGCAGCAAATCATGCTGGAGCTGTTCAGCCAGATCCAGATGTCGGCATCCAAGGAGTATCAGGAGTTCTTATTTGGCGGTGGCGGCTTATGAAAAGGGGTCA
>NZ_JAPFPW010000042.1 GCF_026155325.1 Desulfobotulus pelophilus
GAAAGCAGGATCAGGACGGCCCCTGTCTGAATCATTTTCATATCTTATCCTTTGGCATGGCAGAAACCATTCCTTCTGCCCTTTGTGTTATGGGATGGCTGGAAGAGGAATTCAGGCTGTTTCCGGGGCGGATACTACCCGAATGATCCCTCACCACTGCCCCTCTTCTTGTGGGAGAGGGGAGAAAAAAATTCCTGTGGATTGTTTTACCGCTCCAGGTGAAGAAACGATGGTCG
This sequence comes from Desulfobotulus pelophilus, assembly GCF_026155325.1. Classification (NCBI taxonomy): domain Bacteria; kingdom Pseudomonadati; phylum Thermodesulfobacteriota; class Desulfobacteria; order Desulfobacterales; family Desulfobacteraceae; genus Desulfobotulus; species Desulfobotulus pelophilus. Next base: position 237 of record NZ_JAPFPW010000042.1, read on the forward strand.
AGAATGATAAATGTATGTGAAAATAAAAGTTTATATGGTGTTTAGATTAGGTTGTTTGAATGCGATACAGGAGCGTAAACAGTACCGGAACCACCATGAGGGTTAAAACCGTTGCAACCAGAAGGCCGGACATGATGGTAACGGCCATGGAACTGAACATGGGGTCCGACAAAAGGGGAATCATGCCCAGAATGGTGGTGAGGGCAGCCATGGTCACGGGTCTGAGACGGCTCAGGGAGGCATCCATCACTGCCAAAAGGGGTGCTTTGCCCGCGGCCATTTCCTGCTGAATCTGATCCAGAAGCACCACGGCATTCTTGATGAGCATGCCAATGAGGCTGTATGCGCCGAGTATGGCAAGAAAGCCGAAAGTTTCCTGGGTTACAAGAAGACCGAAGGCAATTCCGATGACGGAAAGGGGAAGGGTCAGTAGGATGATCAGAAGGGGCCGGAGCTGTCCGAAGAGCAGCACAAGGATACAGGCCATGAGAAAAAGGGATAAGGGCAGATACTTGTTGGTGCTTTCCTGCCCTTTGACGGACAGATCATAGTCCCCCGCCCATTCCAGTCTGTAGCCGGGAGGGAGCGGGATAGCTTCGATGGCCGGTGCGATGTCTCTTCTCAGGCTTTCTCCGGTGATATCCATGGGGTCGCATTGGGCCTTAATAGCTCTTGCGCGGTCAAGTCGGCGGATCACAGGGTTTTCCCACTCAATGGTCATCTCCCCTGCCACCTGACGCAGGGGGCGGGACTCCGTGTCCCTGCCCCATACAGGAATACCTTCCAGAGAAGCGTCCGGAGAGGCGATGGTTTTGAAGAGAATGGGCAGAATGTCATTTCCGTCCCGGAAGCCGCCGATGATTTCTCCGTCCGTGCGGCGGAGCATGGAGGCTCCGAGCTCCGACCGCTCCACGCCCGCCATGCGGCCTTCCGTCTGATTAAAGGAAGAGGATAAAACCGGAACCCGGTTGCGCCAGTCGTCCCGCACATCATAGGCATTGGGGTGGGTTTCCATGATGCCTTTTGCCTGATCAGCCAGATCCCTGAGAATGGCCGGGTCAGGCCCCGTAAAGCGGGCTTCTACCTTGAAATCAACGGGTGGCCCGGATCGATAAAGCCGGATTCTGGGTGCGGCACCCGCAATGTTCTCGTTGAACCATGTGTATAATTTTGTCCGGATTGCGGGAATTTCCCTGTAATCCTTTACGTGAACAAGGAAGTGACCATAGTGTTCCGTGGTTGGTTCGGGATTCTGAGAAGCTTCGTACCGAACGGGTCCGGAACCGATGAAACCCGCAAAGCTTTCAATCTCTGGTAGGGTGGTGAGGTGCTGTTCCAGACGTGCCATTTCATGGGCCAGCGTTTCCGTGCGGGTGCCATCGGGCATCCAGAAGTCTATCATGAACATGTCGCGGTCGGATTCCGCAAAGAAGTTTTGCGGCACATGCTGGAAGGCCACAAGGGCGGACAGGAGAATCCCCGTCATGGTGATCAGGGTCAGGAAGCGGTGGCGAAGGCAGAAAAAAAGAAATTTTCTGTAGATTCTGTATCCTCTGGGCTCAGGGATCTCTGTTATTCCGTTTTTCAGTGATGGAGGGGTAGGCGTTTTTAAAAACTGATGGCAAAAGACAGGGGTCTGGGTAATGGCCAGCACCCAGCTTGCCAATAAAGCAATGGCCACCACCTGAAAGAGGCTGGCGCAATACTCCCCTGTATTGGAGGGAGCCATATAAATGGGAAAAAAAGCCAGCACGGCAATGATTGTGGCACCAAGGAGGGGCCATGCCGTTTCTTTCACGGACTGGACAGCCGCTGATTCCCGGTCCATGCCCTTATTCAGTTTTGTCAGGGTGCCGTCCACCACAACAATGGCATTGTCCACGATCATACCCATGACAAGGATCAGCGCTGCCAGAGAAATTCTTTGCAGATCAATGCCCCAGGCCAGCATGACGAGAAAGGTGGCCAGTATGGAAAGAACCAGCCCGGAAGCAATGATGAGGCCGCTTCGCACACCCATGGCAAAAAGAAGAACGAGAACTACGATGGCCACGGACTGGGTCAGGCTGATCATGAATTTGCCAATGGCCTTTTGGACAGATTCGGACTGGTAGTACACATCATGCAGTTCCATACCTAAGGGCATGTCTGCCATGAGCTGGTTCATCCGGAGCCTCACGGCCTCGCCCATGGCCACCACATTGGCTCCCTGTCTGGCTGAAATGGTGATGCCGATGGCGGTTTTTCCATTGATACGGAGGCTTTCTTCCCTGGGAGTCCGATAGCCTTGCTGGATGGTGGCAATATCTCCCAGACGAAAGGTGCGTCCGTCCATGCCCAGAAGAATCAGGTCTTCAATGGTGGAAAGATCCGTCAGCACTCCCGTGGTTTCCAGCCTGACCCGTTGGGTCCCGGAATCCAGCGCTCCGCTGTCCACCACGGCATTCTGCCGGGAAAGCGCCATGGTGAGGATGTCCGGCCGGATCCCCTGAAGAGCCATCTGTTCTTCAGGGATGAGGATTTCTATGGTTTCAGTCCGGTCGCCGTAGATCTGTATGCGGCTGACGTCCGGTACTTTCAGCAGTTCCCTCCGGAGATAATCCGCATAGTCGGCAAGTTCTTTTTCACTGTACCCCTCTCCGGAAAGGGCCACAAAAATCCCATAGATGTCGCCGTAGTCATCCTGTACGGTGGAAGGCAGAACGCCGGGGGGAAGTTCTGCCTGCATGGCAGTGATTTTTTTCCTCAGGCTTTCCCATGTATGGGAAATGGCATGGGAACGCATACTTTCGTCCACGTCCACATAGACCAGTGAAAGCCCTGCACGGGATTCGGACCGGATTTCCACCACATGCTCCGTGCTCTGGGCCGCCTGTTCAATGAGGTCGGTCACCTGTAGCTCCACCTCATGGGGGGAAGCACCGGGATAGGGGGTTACCACGATGGCCGTCTTGATGGTAAAATCCGGATCCTCCAGCTTGCCTAACTTCTCATAGGCCATGAAACCGCTGATGCTGAGACAGAGGATGAAAAAAAAGACCACGCTTTTGTGGCGGACAGAGTAAGAAGAAATGCGCATGACAGAAAGGCTCCTTAGAATTTACAATTGCCTGCCAACATTGGTTGAAGAGGGTTCCGGTACAATGCGGACAGACTGCCCTTCCTTCAGGTGGCTGGCCCCACCCGTAACGATGATGTCCCCCTGCTGCAGCGCTCCATAAACCGTGATCCCCTGACTGGAGAGAGTGCCGGTTTGAACGGGTTTCAGGAAAACCCGGCCTTCTTTCACCACAAAAAGACCTGTCCCCTCTCCGGGAAAGGGCACCAGCGCTGCCATGGGAAGGGTGTAGCTGGCGGCTCCTGCAAAGTGAAGGCGCACCTCCGCTGTCATGCCCGGCCGGATTTCTTCCGATTTTTCCGGAGCCAGTAGGAGGGGATAGGTGCGGCTGCCCTTATCGGCCTGCTGCCCGATTTCTTTGATGAAGGCGGAAAAGGATCTGCCGTGTAAAGAAGCAAACTGGCAGCGGATGCCGGTTATTTTTTCAACATCCCCCAGCATGGAGGCGGGAAGCCCCACCACCACTTCAATGGCATTTGGATTGATGAGACTGGCAATGGGTTGGCCTGCATTTACATGGTGGTGGTTTTCCACGTATTTTTCATGAATCACACCGTCAAAGGGAGCGAGAAGGAGGGTGTCGGTCAGCTGGTTTCTGGCTTCATGCAGGCTGGCCCTGCTGTCATCAAGATCTGCCTGTGTGGTGTTATAAAGGGCTGTGGTTTTATCAAATTCTGCTTTGGCCATGGCCTCTTTTTTAAACAGGGCTTCGTGCCGCCGGAAGTGCTGTTCCGCTTCTTTGGCTCTGGCTTCTGCGGCGGCCAGTCTGGCCTCTGCCTGACGGAGGCGGACTGTAAAGTCCCGGTCATCCATCCGGGCAATGACATCACCCTTTCGCACCACTTTCCCCGTTTCTGCGGTGAAGGTAACGATCAGGCCGGAAACCCGGAAGGACAGAACCGTTTCCTCCGCGGACCGGGCAATCCCCGGAAAAATACGTTCTGTTCCGTTTTCCGGAGAAGAAAGAATCTGGGTGCGCACGGGCCGGGGGACCATGGGAGATTCCCCCCTGGGGGTACCCTCTGCCCTGTTGCATCCTGTTGCGAGGAGGCAGAGGGCAAGGGGAAGAATGAAAAAACTGTTCCTGAGAAGAGTCACAACTCTTTCCTTTCTTTACATAATCAAAGATATCTAAAATCTGTATGGGCTTTTACGAAGTCGGTCCGTACCTTATCCATTGAGACGAAAACGATATGGATTCTGGTGAACCGATTCGTTCCGATTTGATGGGAGGCTTTCTTTCATGCATTTTAGGTCGCGATACTGGTTCGTAGGTCCTGATGTTGGCCAAACCCTTTCATTGGATAGCCATAATCATGCCATGCCAATAAGTGATGATAAAACAGTATGTTAATAAAGAATGAGGGCGTAATGTTGTTGAATAAGACAATTTACGTTGTTTTATTTAGTATTATGCTGTTTACTTGTTGAATGAAACAAGGGAGGGGGCTAGTGGACAGAAATGACTTTTTCCGGGAGGCTGTGCTGCGGATTTCCAGCAGCCTTGATTTTGGGGTAGCACTGAAAAGACTCCTTGGGCTGCTGACAAGGGTTATGCCCGTGGAAGCCGTATTTGCAACGCTGTATATGCGTGATCAAAAAGAGATTCGGGTGTTTGACCATGCCTGGCTGACCAAAAAATTTACGCCCTTTCATGGCCTTAGCCTGACACCGGATATGATCGAGCATGCTGAGGACGTGCTTGCTTCGGAGGCAGGTATTTTGATTATGGAAGGCCCGGATATGAATCCCATCGGGCGGGGCTGGCTGGAACTTGATCCGAAAGTATGGGATTCTTCCTGTCTCATAGTGCCTATGAAAATTGAAACAAACTGGAATGGCATGCTGGTTTTCCTCAGTAAAAACCGGAATGAATTCAAGGAATGCCATGCGGATTACATACGTGAGATTCAGGAACCCCTATCCCTTGCATGGTTTAATTCTCTCCATTATCAGGAACTGATCCAGCTGAAGGATTCTCTGGATGAGGAAAACAAGGCTTTGTCTCAGGAGATACGGCATCTGAAAGGGGACGCCATCATCGGCTCCGCTTCCGGACTGAAAGGGGTTATGGAGATGGTGGCGCAGGTGGCCTCCTTGGACAGCCCTGTTCTGCTTTTGGGTGAAACGGGGGTGGGAAAGGAAGTGATCGCCAATACCATCCATGGGGCCTCTTCCCGCAGTGCCGGTCCTTTTATCAAGGTCAATTGCGGTGCCATTCCCGAAGGCCTAATGGATTCAGAACTTTTTGGACATGAAAAGGGGGCGTTTACCGGAGCCCTTTCCCGTAAAAGGGGAAAGTTTGAACGCGCCCATGGGGGAACCCTTTTTCTGGATGAGATTGGTGAGCTGCCGCCCGCAGCCCAGATCCGGCTGTTACGGGTTTTGCAGCAAAAGGAAATTGAGCGCGTGGGAGGGAGCGAGATGATTCCCGTGGACGTCCGGATCATATCCGCCACCCACAGAAATCTGGAAAAAAGGATACAGACCGGCCAGTTCCGGGAAGATCTCTGGTTCCGGCTGAATATTTTCCCCATTACCATTCCTCCCCTTCGGTACCGTAAAAATGATATCCCCGAGCTGGTTCGCTATTTTCTGAAAAAAAAATCCATGGATCTCAAAATTCACCCGGCACCTCAGGTTCAGGAAGGGGAGCTGGATCGTCTTGGTGGATGGAGCTGGCCGGGAAATGTGCGGGAGCTTGAAAATATTGTGGAACGTGCTTTGATCCAGAGCCGCAGCCGGGGAGGGCGTGTCATATTTGATCTGCCCATGGGCGAAGAGCCGGGAACTGTGGTCAGCGATACTCCCTTTCCCAGTCTGGATATGGTGGCAGTCCGTCATAT
>NZ_JAPFPW010000043.1 GCF_026155325.1 Desulfobotulus pelophilus
GTTATACCGAAGGGAAGGCAACCAACCCCTTCCATCAAAAAAAGAAAAACGTAATCCCTGCAAAAAGGCAACCGTATCATGGATAACGCAATGATCTGGATTATGTGCTCAGGTTCACGGCAGTGTTTCACACAGTAATCATTAATATCAACTTGCTCTACTAAGCCTTGGCTGGCTGATAAAACATACGATACGAATAAGTTGCCTGATCAGGTCTGCAAAAATAATTCGTAAGCTGTGTCCTCTGAACGGAATTGAAATTTTCAGCAGGAATGGGGCTATCATGTTTATAAGAAAATCATACAGACCCATAGCGACCAGATGATACGCTGAATTATTCATTCATATATTGTCTTTATTCAACCCGCATCTGCTGACCTGGCTTATGTTTTGTGCTCAGGCCCTACATCACACTCTTTCATACGAAGTTTTCTTGCAGGGTTGCCTGCCGAAACAATCCCCTCTCCTACGGGCCTTGTAACCACGGCACCAATACCAATTAAAGCATTGTTACCTATTGCGCATTTATCAATAACAGAAGCGTTGGGACCAATCCAAACATTTTCACCTATAGAAACACTGCCACTGATTTCTGCACACGCTATTATAAAACTACCTTTTCCCACCCTAGTGTTATGAGCAATAAATACATGATCATCTATTTTGACCATATCCTCAATTATTGTATCCGATAATACACCGCAAGCAATGGTACTCAAGGCTCCGATTTCAACATGATCACCAATGGTTACCGAGCCATAATGGTTAAACGGAATCGGACAGCCGTCATGATCTCTTTCAAATCCAAAACCTTTTTGCCCAATAACAGAACCTGATTTTATCAGACAGTTTTTGCCTATTCTCACCCCTTTTCCAATAATAACATTGTGCAACACAACTGAATTATCACCTATAATCACAGCTTCTTCAATAACTACATTGTGGCCAATATAAATATTTTTTCCAAGCACGGCATCAGGATTTACGATAGCTGAACCCTCAATTTTTGCAGGATATACTATTGGGAAAAAATGTTGCAACACCTTGCAAAAATCCAAACGGGGATTTTTTGATAATACATGCGTTGTGCTTAAAAGTCCTTCATACCCATCCAGAGCAATTACAAATGAATCAGGATTAGAGTTTATTATTTTAACATACTTGTCTGATACAATCCCTGCAAATTTTAAAGCCCCACATTCACTGCTGTTTAAATCAGAAGGCTTGTTTACTTTTAAGTCCTCACCATACAAATCAAGGGACAAAAAATCAGCAATAGCCGATGCGTCAATCATGATGCCTGTCATAAACTCATCCTCTTCAGCTCAGCAGCTAATATTTTTTGATAAGCACTCAAAAAAAGCCATAGGATCAGGAAGTCTACATATTTTTTTTCTTAATATAGTCAAACATACTTTCACCATGCATTTGCTCTGTGAATTTTGAATTAACTCGAAATATGCTATCCAGAACACCTGAGTATCTCTTTATGTGTTCATAAAATATCTCAGGGTAAGTTAAATTGTTCTCAGAAAAATGCAATGGATGAAGCACTACCTGAATGGGATTCTCCATATTAGCATTACGAATAAATTCGTATGGATCTTTCCCTCTAAAATTCATACATGAATCAGAAATATATAATTCATCAGAAAAAATATGCTTATCGTAAGCATTTATATAGCCTTCAAAAAAAGGGTACTGACCATGTATTGAAGGATTATGCAGACTTATTGATTTAATTTTACTCCCTGTTACCGAAGAAAGTATTTTTGCTTCTTCATCAACAAAAGAAGCCAATTGAACTTGGTCTGCCGTTGCGTAAATGGTCGGGTCAAAATGCAATCCAATCTCAAAACCCATGGCAACCATTTCTCTCAGTATCTTACGATTCAATACCGAAAGTACGTTATATGTTGCACAGGTGGTGAGTACAAAAAAAGTAGACCGCACATCAAGCTCTGCCTCTATCAGGGATAATCGATATGCCAGTTCAAGATCAAAATCGACATCGTGCCTGAGAATAATGGCATTGGAACCGTCCCATTCGCCCAAGGGGCTTATATGTCTACTCTTCTTGGCATATTGAATAAAATTTTTGAATTGATCATATCTAAAAATCATCCTACAAAGTCCTTTTCTATTTCAAACCAACACCTTGCATCCTATCAAGCAAAATGTTTTTCAAGCATATCCTGAATACGCTCTTCAGATAACACTCCTTCTTTAATTCCAGATGCGTCTACGATGGATCTGTCCGGAATATCCTGCTCAACCCTCGTCATGGGCCTGACAATAACCTGATTGCCTATGGTCACACCAGGCAAGATAACAGAGGGACCAACAATAAAACACCTGTTGCCAATTTTAGTTTTTTCTCTTTTTATCAAAGAGCTGCCCGGAACATTATTCTGAGCTAAAGCGGCAAGATGACTTGAGTGAGACCAAACCATAACAGAACAGCCTATGGTAGTGTGAGACCCTATTTCCAATCCTCCCGATGCATCAAGGATGGCATTCTCTCCAATCCAGCAGTCTGTTCCAATAACAAGATTCTCCGGGCTAATAATTTTTGCACCTTCACGGATGCGACACCCTCTTGGAAGTCCGAGCAACTCTGCCCGTTCATCGTCGGTAAGAAACTCTCCTATGATCCTGCGAATAATATCGGGTCTCAGTCTTTGATTTCTTTCCTCGCTTTTAAATGGCAGGTTTGGAAACAATGGAAGGATTTTCTCAAACCAATCCAGCAAAATCTGATCCTTTTCATTTGCACAAAACCTTTCTTTTCTCACAAGACACCCTCACCTTTTCATTATCGCATCTGGCTTTAGGACAACAAAACGGATTCCAGAACCGAACATACATGCTTGACATCGGACCTTTGCATGCGTTCAAACAAAGGCAAGGCCAGGCCACACCTGTATAATTCAGGTCCTACAGTTTGCAAAAAGGGTTGGTCTCCATACAGATCGAGGACACTCAGACTCTGGGCACCAAGGTTGGATTCCACTCCATTCTGACGTAAAGCATCAATGACCACAGCACGGTCAAAACCTTTATCAAGCACAACCATGAAAGTCTGCCAGCTGTGACCTTCTGTCCGGACGGGCAAATGGATCAGGTTACGGGATGCCAGTTTGGCCAATCCACATCTGTACTCCTCAACCAGCTTCTTTCTGACTACAATCCATTCATCCAGGCACTTCAACTGCAAACGGCCCATGGCGGCCTGAAAATTAGTCAAACGATAATTCAGACCTGGCTCAAAAAAATGCATGCCATCATGCCTTTTTTCCATTCCATGGTTTCGCAAACGCCTGATTTTCTGAGCCAGCTGCACGCTGCCTGTAGATATGGCCCCTCCCTCGCCTGTGGTCAGTGTTTTTCTTGGATGAAAAGAAAAGCAGCCAAGATCTCCAAAGGTACCCAGTTTTCGGGTTCCATAAACAGCACCCAATGCACATGCGGCATCTTCTACAATATACAAATCATTTTTTTCCGCTATTTTCAAAACAGCATCCATATCAACCGAACAGCCAAACTCGTGAACAGGCATCAAAGCCCTGATTCTCTCAGGCCCCTGCCACTGGTCAAGTGTCCGCTCAATTTGATCTGGAGACAGAACATACGTTCCCCTATCAACATCTGCAATCACAACCCTTGCACCCACCATAGAAACAACACTGGCAGTTGCAGGGAAGGTAAAATCAGGCACCAGCACAGCATCACCGGGGCCGATATCCAGCGCAAGAAGGGCCAGATGCAATGCTGCTGTACCCGAAGAAACAAGAATAACTTCCTTGCAACCAAGGTAAGCCGCCAGTTCCTTTTCGAATAATAGATTTTCTTCTCCCTGAACAAGTTGTCCGGATCGAAGTACATCGGCAACAGCTGTAATGATATCTTCTGAGATATTGGGCTCTGACAATTTAAGCATGGTTACCCTTTAAACATATCTGAGAGCGGAGGAAGTTTATCTTCATTTTCTAAAATCCATGTGGCTGTCTTCCTGAGTCCATCTTCGAGGTCTACCCTGGCTTCAAACCCAATCAGTTCTTTTGCCTTTTTCACACTAGGAATCCGCAGCTCAATATCTGCAGAGAGCGCATCTCTAAACACAATTCTGGAATTACTGCCGGTGATACGGCAAACGGTTTGTGCCAATCCATATATGGTTGTAACCGCCCGGGAATTCCCAATATTAAATGACTGGCCTATAGCTGCTGGATGTTCCAAAGACCGCATCACACCTTCGACCATATCATCCACATAGCACCAGGCTCGAATCTGACTTCCATCTCCAAAAATATAAATATCTTCGTTTTTTAAGGCCTTGCGGATAAAAATAGCCAAAGCACCTTCACCAGTCTGACCCGGACCATAAACGTTAAAAGGGCGAACAGTCACTGTAGGCAATTTATATTGTTTGAAGTATGCATGCGCCAGATGCTCACCAGCCAATTTACTTACGGCATAGGTCCACCGCGCTTCACCCACAGCACCCGTCACAGTTTGGTCTTTCTCATCAACCTTAAATGCGTGTGAACCAAAAACTTCAGAAGTAGAAAAATCCACAAAACGTTCAATACAGTTCAGGTCCTTTGCAGCTTCCAACGCATTCGCCGCCCCAAGCATATTGACCCGCATAGTTGCCACAGGATTCCGAACAGTGGAGTCAATACCTGCAATAGCAGCGGCATGCACAACCAGTTCTGATCCGGCCATGGCAGCCTTTAACGTATTGTAATCTAAAACATCGGCTTGGATCTGCTCAACATTAGGGTGAGTTGCAAAGGGTGAATCTTTCAAAGTATTTCTAGTAAAATTATCATAGGCAATAATCTTATTGTGATCAGCCAACCTGGAAATCAGCATCGTCGAAATAAAACCTGTTCCACCTGTAATAAAAATTCTCTTTCCTGTAATCATTACCAACCTTCTTTTTTATGATAAAAAAAAGTGTTCCCCTGTCTCTATGATCAAGCCAATAAACAAAAATTTAATAAACAGCATACGTCTTACACTTGCAAGACTGTAGCTGACTGACTTTCACTTTACATTATATTTATGATATTTGTGCAAAGTTTCATTTTTTCATCTCAAATCAACTCCTTCAAAGCCTACACAGCTCTCTGTTGCGATTAAGAGGGTATGCAACAATCCTGCTTAGACCATTCGGAACACTATATATGATATGTTGTTACCCTGTTCATATCTTTATGCCGCATACTATTGCCTACGAAAATAAGCTCCCGGACATGCTCTTAAAGATGTAACAGCTCTCTGAGAATTATATCTGCGCTATTCCCTGCCCCATATAGTTCACCTTGTCCAATTTTTCTATTTTTCATACTCTGAACAGCGTCAAGGATCTGCTGCGCTTCTGCTCCGGCCAACATATTCCATCCCGCCTCCACCAACTCTACCCATTCTGTCTCATTACGCAGAGTTACACAGGGTTTTTGAAAGAAATATGCTTCCTTTTGAAGGCCTCCGCTGTCTGTCATAACAAAAGTACAGTTTTGCAGTAGCCAGATCATATGCAGATAACCAACTGGATCAACCATGTGAACCCGAGGGTAATCCAGTCTATGACCAAAAGCAGCAAGAATTTTTCTTGTTCTGGGATGAAGAGGTAAAACAACGTCTATGGTATCACTAATTTCTGCCAGAGCAGAAAAAATACCATTGATTCTCTTCGGATCTTCTGTGTTCTCAGCTCTATGCAGAGTACA
>NZ_JAPFPW010000044.1 GCF_026155325.1 Desulfobotulus pelophilus
GACCAAAAAAAACGCCCTGTCTTCGAGGTTGTAAAAACCTTGAAAACAGGGCGTTAAAAGAATCCGGCGGCGTCCTACTCTCCCACACAGTCACCCATGCAGTACCATCGGCGCAGTCAAGCTTAACTTCCGTGTTCGGGATGGGAACGGGTGTGACCTTGACGCCATCGCCACCGAAAATTGTATTCCAGTAGTTTGCTTGATTAAAAGAACTCTTCTCTTCTATCCAATTGAGTCGGGTTTTTCAAGTACTTCTTGGTAATGTCTCAAACGCAGTTCTTTTTATCACAGATCACCAGTATTGTGGCTAAGCCGCACGACCGATTAGTACCGGTAAGCTACATGCATTACTGCACTTACACACCCGGCCTATCAACCTTGTAGTCTCCAAGGGGTCTTTAGCTGACTTGACGTCAGGGGATATCTTATCTTGAAGTTGGCTTCCCGCTTAGATGCTTTCAGCGGTTATCCGTACCGAACTTAGCTACCCTGCTATGCCGCTGGCGCGACAACAGGAACACCAGTGGTTCGTCCATTCCGGTCCTCTCGTACTAGGAACAGATCTCCTCAAATATCCAACGCCCACGGAAGATAGGGACCAAACTGTCTCACGACGTTTTAAACCCAGCTCGCGTACCACTTTAATCGGCGAACAGCCGAACCCTTGGGACCTGCTCCAGCCCCAGGATGTGATGAGCCGACATCGAGGTGCCAAACCGCATCGTCGATGTGAACTCTTGGATGCGATCAGCCTGTTATCCCCGGCGTACCTTTTATCCGATGAGCGACGGCCCTTCCATTCAGAACCGCCGGATCACTAAGACCTACTTTCGTACCTGCTCGACCCGTCGGTCTCGCAGTCAAGCTCCCTTATGCCTTTACACTCAACGGCTGGTTTCCAATCAGCCTGAGGGAACCTTCGCGCGCCTCCGTTACTCTTTGGGAGGCGACCGCCCCAGTCAAACTACCCGCCAGACAATGTCCTTTGCCCGGATCACGGGTCAAAGTTAGAATCCTACTGCACCAAGGGTGGTATTTCAAGGATGGCTCCATGAACACTGGCGTGCCCACTTCAAAGCCTCCCACCTATCCTACACATGATGCACCAAAACCCAATGTCAAGCTATAGTAAAGGTGCCGGGGTCTTTCCGTCTTTCCGCGGGGAGACGGCATCTTCACCGCCAATTCAATTTCGCTGAGTCCCTGGTTGAGACAGTGCGGAAGTCGTTACGCCATTCGTGCAGGTCGGAACTTACCCGACAAGGAATTTCGCTACCTTAGGACCGTTATAGTTACGGCCGCCGTTTACCGGGGCTTCGGTTCAATGCTTCTCCATTGCTGAATAACAGATCCCCTTAACCTTCCGGCACCGGGCAGGCGTCAGACCCTATACTTCGTCTTGCGACTTTGCAGAGTCCTATGTTTTTAGTAAACAGTCGCTACCGCCGTTTCTCTGCGACCCCTTTCCGCTACAGGCGAAAAGCCCTTCACGTACAAGGGGCACACCTTCTCCCGAAGTTACGGTGTCATTTTGCCGAATTCCTTAACCAGGGTTCTCTCAAGCGCCTTGGGATTCTCTCCCTGCCTACCTGTGTCGGTTTGCGGTACGATCACCTTGGAAACTCGCTAGAGGATTTTCTTGGCAGCATGGGATCAATCACTTTATGGACCGAAGTCCTCGTCGTCACGCCTCCGCATTAAAAAGGGGGATTTGCCTCCCTTCTCTGCCTACACGCTTGAACCGCCTATTCCATCAGACGGATGACCTACCCTCCTGCGTCCCCCCTTCACTCAAACGCTCCCACGGTGGTACAGGAATATTAACCTGTTTCCCATCACCTACGCCTTTCGGCCTCGGCTTAGGGGTCGACTAACCCTGAGCAGATTAGCTTAACTCAGGAAACCTTAGGCTTTCGGCGAGCGGGTTTTTCACCCGCTTTATCGCTACTCATGTCAGCATGGGCTCTTCCATGCAGTCCAGCCGTCCTTACGGTCGACCTTCTGCCCGCATGCAATGCTCCCCTACCGCTATCCATTTAGAATAACCCGCAGCTTCGGTATCATGCTTAGCCCCGTTACATTTTCCGCGCAGAACCACTCGACCAGTGAGCTATTACGCTTTCTTTAAATGATGGCTGCTTCTAAGCCAACATCCTGGTTGTCTGTGCATTTCCACATCGTTCACCACTTAGCATGAATTTAGGGACCTTAGCTGGCGATCTGGGTTGTTTCCCTCTCGACCACGAAACTTAGCTCCCGCAGTCTGACTCCTGCGATACAACTATACGGTATTCGGAGTTTGGTTGGGGTTGGTAATCCGGTGAGACCCCTAGCCCATCCAGTGCTCTACCCCCGCTAGTCAATCACGCAAGGCTATACCTAAATATATTTCGGGGAGAACCAGCTATTTCCAGGTTTGTTTGGCCTTTCACCCCTATCCACACCTCATCCGAGCACTTTTCAACGTACGACGGTTCGGGCCTCCACGTGATTTTACTCACGCTTCACCCTGGACATGGATAGATCACCTGGTTTCGGGTCTACTCCACACAACTCATGCGCCCTGTTCAGACTCGCTTTCGCTACGGCTACACCTCACTCGGCTTAACCTCGCTGCGTAAAGTAACTCGCTGACTCATTATGCAAAAGGCACGCGGTCACACGGCATTCGAAAATGCATCGTGCTCCCACTGCTTGTAAGCAGACGGGTTCAGGTTCTATTGCACTCCCCTCACCGGGGTTCTTTTCACCTTTCCCTCACGGTACTGGTTCACTATCGGTTGCCAAGACGTATTTAGCCTTATGAGATGGTCCTCATTGATTCCCACAGGGTTTCTCGTGTCCCGTGGTACTTGGGGCGCTCTTAAGACAGATCCATGACTTTCTGCTACAGGGCTTTCACCTTCTATGACCGCACTTTCCAGAACGCTCGCATAATCATGAATTTTATCACTGTCCGGTAACACTGGAATATTACCAAAAAAGACCCCGCTACCCCACATATGCAACGCTTCCAGGCTATCACACATATATGGTTTAGGCTCTTCCCCTTCCGCTCGCCGCTACTCAGGGAATCATTCTTATTTTCTTTTCCTCAGGCTACTAAGATGTTTCAGTTCGCCTGGTTAGCTTCCGCAAACTATGAATTCATTTACGGATGACACGGCATTAACCGTGACGGGTTTCCCCATTCGGAAATCTCCGGATCAAAGGATGTTTAGCTCCTCCCCGAAGCTTATCGCAGCTTTCCACGTCCTTCTTCGCCGCTTGGCACCAAGGCATCCACCGTCTGCCCTTATTCGCTTAGCCACAATTCTTGTGACCTGTGATACTCTTCAGGCTCACTCTTCTTCACGATAAAAAAGAATAGTCCTGAAATCTATACTGCGCTCGCTTCCCGACTCTATGGATTGTCAAAGATTTACAGCCTAAAAAAGACTGATCACGACACACTCCCCTACAAAAAACAAACAAAGAATGTACCCTCATCAGTCTTCGATGCAAACACCACCCTCCTAAATGGTGGAGGATAGCGGGATCGAACCGCTGACCTCCTGCGTGCAAGGCAGGCGCTCTCCCAGCTGAGCTAATCCCCCATTCTGCATGGTGGGCCTGGATGGAATTGAACCATCGACCTCACGCTTATCAGGCGTGCGCTCTAACCGGACTGAGCTACAGGCCCGCTCGCCAGATGGACTCACATCGATTTACTATATACTGCCTCAAAGAACAGGACCTTCCATCGATCCCTCAAAATCGAACAGTGAAAAACATACCCCTTATTGACTTTCCTTAAGAAAGGAGGTGATCCAGCCGCTGGTTCCCCAACGGCTACCTTGTTACGACTTCACCCCAATTATCAGCCATACCTTAGGCGCCTGCCCCCCCGAAGGGTCAGCTCAGCGACGTCGGGTACAACCAACTCTCATGGTGTGACGGGCGGTGTGTACAAGGCCCGGGAACGTATTCACCGCGGCATGCTGATCCGCGATTACTAGCGATTCCAACTTCATGGAGTCGAGTTGCAGACTCCAATCCGAACTGTGGCATACTTTCTGGGATTGGCTCCACCTCGCGGTCTCGCTACCCTCTGTATATGCCATTGTAGCACGTGTGTAGCCCTGGGCATAAGGGCCATGAGGACTTGACGTCATCCCCACCTTCCTCCCCGTTAACCGGGGCAGTATCTTCAGAGTTCCCACCATTACGTGCTGGCAACTGAAGACAAGGGTTGCGCTCGTTGCGGGACTTAACCCAACATCTCACGACACGAGCTGACGACAGCCATGCAGCACCTGTCTTGCGGCTCCCCGAAGGGCACTCCATACTTTCATACGGATTCCACAGATTTCAAGCCCAGGTAAGGTTCTGCGCGTTGCGTCGAATTAAACCACATGCTCCACCGCTTGTGCGGGCCCCCGTCAATTCCTTTGAGTTTTAATCTTGCGATCGTACTCCCCAGGCGGATCACTTAATGCGTTAGCTTCGGCACTGCAGGGGTCAATACCCGCAACACCTAGTGATCAACGTTTACTGCGTGGACTACCAGGGTATCTAATCCTGTTTGCTACCCACGCCTTCGCGCATCAGCGTCAGTATTGGTCCAGAAAGCCGCCTTCGCCACCGGTGTTCCTCCTGATATCTACGCATTTCACCGCTACACCAGGAATTCCGCTTTCCTCTGCCATACTCAAGCCTGCCAGTATCACATGCAGCGTTGGGGTTAAGCCCCAAAATTTCACATATGACTTAACAGGCCGCCTACGCGCCCTTTACGCCCAATAATTCCGAATAACGCTTGCACCCTCCGTATTACCGCGGCTGCTGGCACGGAGTTAGCCGGTGCTTCCTTCATGGGTACCGTCAATACAAAGCCCTGTTAGAACCCTGCAATTTCTTCCCCATTGACAGAGCTTTACGACCCAAGGGCCTTCTTCACTCACGCGGCGTTGCTGCGTCAGGGTTGCCCCCATTGCGCAAAATTCCTCACTGCTGCCTCCCGTAGGAGTCTGGGCCGTGTGTCAGTCCCAGTGTGGCTGATCATCCTCTCAGACCAGCTACCCATCACTGCCTTGGTGGGCCTTTACCCCGCCAACTAGCTAATGGGACGCGGACTCATCCTCAAACAAATGCTTTCAAGAAGAGGCATTCTTTGGCTGTATTCCCCGAAGAAAACACAACATCATCCGGTATTAGCACCGCTTTCGCGATGTTATTCCGAATTCAAGGGTAGATTATCCACGCGTTACTCACCCGTGCGCCACTTTACTCATCCCCCGAAGGAAACTTTCTCGTTCGACTTGCATGTGTTAAGCACGCCGCCAGCGTTCATTCTGAGCCAGGATCAAACTCTCCGTTGAATCTCTGGTTTGATTCCTCACCTTACTTAAAAGATGAGATTACTCAGGGGTATGTTCTTTTTACTTCACTGTTCGATTTTCAAAGATCCATTCTCGATCCGCCGCTCCGTGAGCAACGA
>NZ_JAPFPW010000045.1 GCF_026155325.1 Desulfobotulus pelophilus
AGACCCCTTTTTATAGTGCCACAAAAGACTGCCCTCCTTAAGGACCTTAAGGAGGGCAGCCCTTTGCAGTAAACAAAGCCCGATCGCTGAGGCTCCCGAAGCGCGGCCCTGCTTGCCACAAAAGGCTGCTTTCCTTAAAGATCCTAAAGACCTTAAGGCCCTTACTAAGGACAGCCCCTTCGCAGTATAGGGCCACAGGGGGCAGCATTGGCTATTTGCACCTTAGTTGAGCGCAGATGCATGTTCTTTTTGCTTAAACGGGCCATGATTTCGCTTGACGGGGGGGGCAGCCACAAACAAAAAGCCCCCGCACCGGAACCGATGCAGGGGCTTTATTCATGAAATCAGAAAAGGCTTACTTGCCGCCGCCCTGATTCCGGAGAGACTGAACAAAGGCCTCATGATGAACTTCCGGGTTCAGCACAGAGACCGTTCGTAGTACGTTGTTGACGGATACCACCATATTCTGATGAAGCTGGCTCAGGGTGCGTAAGCTTGCCAGCATACCATTCACTTCCCGGACAAGGTGCCGTGCCAGAAGGATCTGGTCGTCATGGCCATGGGGGAGGGTGGCCGGGGCGGAAGCGCCATAGCGGCCCGTTCGGCGGATGGCGGGGAGAACTTCACTGGCCACCCAGTTGGTGAAATCTTCGGCAGCGGGTTTGTTGGATCGGAAGGCGAGTTTATAGAGGGCGGGTTCGTTGATGAAAATAATGTCCCTGTCCTGTTCGCAGTTGCTTCCGAACTGGTTTGTATGGCTGGTTCGGAGTTTCCGTACCTGCCTCCATCCTTCCGGAATATTGCTAAGAGATCCTTCCCCTCTCCACGCTATTTCGAGAGCGGTAAAAACATCTCTGGCAACAAACCAAGTCTCGTCATTTTCTGATAGGGTTCTGACTGTTTGATTTTGAAATGTGAATTCAAGGGTGGGAAATTGGTCTTCCATGGCAGTCCTCCAGTTTAAAAAGATGGGAGAATCCGCCGCTCTGGTGCTAAACAGGGGCGGCGGAACTATGCGGGTTAGCACTACCGGAAACTGGTAACCGGCCCTCCGAAGAGGCCCACATAGCTCCGCCATAAGGGTGTGCGAGGGCGCAAAAAATGCGCCTGCATTTCTTTTTATGGTGGCGCTACACACCAGTCTTTTTCGGGGTGCTAATCCCGGCTGTGGTTTTTTGCCGCAGCATGAAAACTGTACCCAGACCGGAATGGAATGTCAAGATGTTGATGCGGATGGGGAAAAGTTATGGGAAATGTATGCCGGGCTTGTCAGAAGAAAAAGGGTGGGGTATGGAAAAGGATCGTTTTTTGAAGGTGCAGTGGGGTTTGTGGGCAGTATAACGCCTCAGTCTGCATGTTATACAGAACTGTATAATATTTTGTTATATGGCCCGCATGCACCGACGTATGGAGGAATGATCTATTTCAATCATCATTTCCGATAAGAGCACTTGGCCAACTGAGGTGTCAGAATTCCTCAGGGTCAACTGTAGTGAGTTTTGTGGCTGGGAGTGCACTTGCTGTGCAACTACCAACGCCTCTAGATATGACGCCTTGGTTTCAGATTTCCACAGTGTTTTAAGAGCGCATTCATTAGTTGGGTATCATTGTACAAAATTAACTCGGGAAGAGATCGAAAACATTCGTCTCAACGGAATGGCACCACAAAATGCAACTTCACTGAGTGCAAGAATAGACCGATTACTGGAAGGTGGCTTAATCAGCCCTGAAATATCAAGCCATCTTAAGGATAGGAACCAAGCCAGCGAGGATAACCGAGAAGGTATGTTGTGGTTTTGTTTTTTTGAGCCATTCATCGCCGGGGAGTCGGGAATTGGACGCTTGTTCAGGTCCTGGGGCGGTGAGGCGCTCTATAATTTGCATGAGGGTCATCCTATTACTGGGCCTGCGATCCGTAGTGTTGGGATTCCGTGCATTATCAAAGCAAGTGTGCCAATTTCATCAATGGTTGCTACCAAGTTTCCTGACGGACCATTGGCAAGAACATTGTTGTCAGAACAAGGCCATCGACTGAGAATACCGATAGAGCACGAGGGATATAGTACTGAGCATGTCTCAGCAGATAATATAATTGAGATAATTGAGTATCCCAGCGAGAAGTTTTTTGAGTTAACGAGGTGTCGGCAATGACACAGGTATGCCATATAACCAGTAGGTTAAGCCGACCGGTTTTTCGCTGCCGCTACAAACCGGCGGCTTACCATTGGCGTTAATAAAAGGGGTCAGACTCCTTTTATTTCCTTTTATTTCAAATCTATACTTAAAGTTATTAAATTTAATTGTATCAGTTTTAATTATTGGATTGTGAGGTTACATGAAATATTTAGGTTCTTGTTTATGTGGTAATATTCAATATGAAATTGATGGAGAATTTGAGAACTTCTTCTTATGCCACTGCAAATCTTGCAGAAAAGATACAGGTTCAGTACACGCAGCAAATTTATTTTCTTCAAAAGCAAAATTAAGATGGCTAAAAGGAGAAAATAAAATAAAAGTATTTAATTACAAAAATTCAGGACATATTAAAGCATTTTGTCCAAATTGTAGTTCTGCTTTGCCAAACATCCAAATGAATGGGAAGTTATTGGTTGTACCTGCAGGCAGTCTGGATTCAGATATAGATATTAAGCCATCTGGTCATATTTATTTAAAAGAAAAAGCGATTTGGGATGATAACTTAGAATTAGTCCCAAAATATGAAGAATTGCCTCAATAAATAGGTAAAAGGGGTCATGCTTTTAAGCAGATTGTCTTCAGCGGAGATGAGAGACCGTCAATTATGAAAAATTTCAGTATCGATAAGTTGTTTATTAAATATTTTTCTCCAAAAATTGAATTAGATATTACAATAGATTCTTTTACCTTTAGAAAAAATGGAAAAAAGAAAACATTTAATACATATATCTATGTTTCCAAGGAAAAAAAGCCACGAGTGATATCAGTTGGGGAGGAACCCTTTAAATCATCCGAAGCAACAAAAGTTGACCTGTTCAGTGTTGGAAATGTTGAAACTCAAAATGATAAATATGATTGTCTGATGTCTTTCTTGATGCATTGTATATCTGAGATGTCTTCAAAACATCCGATGATAAGACCTACTATAGTTGTAGGTGGAATCAATGAACTCAACCCTGTTCTAAATGGATATCAACGCAAATTTATGATGAATCTTTTAACAACAGCCGGTGCTATAGACGTAACATTCAAAGATTAAGAGTAAAAGGGTGCAGACCCCTTTTAGCTCATAACCAAAAAACGGACTGAAAGGATCTATGCCAACAATTGAATACGATTGCCCGAAATGTGGTCATGTCTTTAAGCGGGTTGTCTTCAGGGGAGAGGAGAGGCCGTCCATGCCCTGTCCGAAGTGCAAGAGCATGGAAGTGAAGCCATCCCATAGTGCGGAGAGCCTTTTTAACGGTATCTCTCCCTCCAGTTCTTTAGCCAAGGATACGAACTGAACCCGCTGAGGTTGTGGCAGGGGCTGCCACATTACACTGTATAGAGCAAAAGCAAAGCAAAAGGGGCCAGCCCCTTTTATTCAAAAAATCAGTAGTGGTACCGCAGCTGTGCTATTTCAATGGCATCCTCAGAGACCTTATAGACAAAGCGGTGCTCATCGCTGATTCTTCGGGACCAGTAGCCTGAGAGGGCATGTTTTAACGGTTCCGGTTTTCCGATACCCTCAAAGGGGGTACGCATTGTTTCTTTGATCAGGGTATTAATCCGGCGCAGGGTCTGTTTGTCGGTTTTTTGCCAGAAAAGGTAATCGTCCCACGCATGGGCAGAAAAAATGAGCTTCAATCCCTAAGCTCCTTTTCAAGCCCTTTCCCATTTTCAAGCTGGGCCATGGATTCCAGAAGACGCCTTGCATTTTTCGGTGAGCGTAAAAGATAGGCTGTTTCTTCAAGGGCTTCATAATCCTCAAGGGACATGATCACAACGGCATTGGATGATTTTCGTGTCACAATAATGGGCGAGCGGTCTTCACAGACCTTATCCATTGTTTTGGCAAGATTTTGTCTTGCAGCGGTATAGGTGATAGCTTCCATATCGGGTTCCTCCTGTACAGTATATTGTACGTCCAGACATTGGATTGTCAAGCAAAAGAAAGGGCAGCCGCTCCCCTTACTCGGCAGCGGCTGCCTCCGGGCCGGATTCCGGCCCGGCTCCTCCGTGGCCATCGGGCCATAGCCTTAAAGTCCTTAAAGTCCTTAACGACCTTAATGAAGGCTGTCTTTGGCGGTAAACAAAGGCCGGTCGCTGAGGCTCCCGAAGCGCGGCCCGGCTTTCACCCCGAAAGTCCTTTAAAGCCTTTGGTGGCAGCCAGCAGGTGGCCCTCAGCCAGCGTTCAGCTCCTCGTAAAACCTCCCCCACAGCGCCGTTTCCATCCCCGTCAAAAACCCCTGCGGAAAGACATCCGGCCTTAATTCAAACAGCATCTTCCCCCTGGCGTGGCCGAGATTTAAGGCCGCCCGTATGCCCTGATCCCGCCAGAGGGCTTCTACTCCCCCAGTTCTGCGCCCTCTCCGGTCAGATTCAAAATGGTCTCCGACAATGTGTAACCAAATACGGGCAGCACCAGAAAAAGCTTCACTACCGCCTGCTCGTCCAGCTCCGGAGACAGGCAGCCCTCGGATAGGATGGCCATGCGCCGGGCCAGATCGTCGGGCAGGGTTTCGCTGTCCAGCCCCATCAGC
>NZ_JAPFPW010000046.1 GCF_026155325.1 Desulfobotulus pelophilus
GTCCCACAAGATTATATAGGCAATCAAAATGGTCAAATTTTATCTCAATAACTCAAGTCCGAAACTTGAGTATTAACATAGAAAAATGTCGGGTTCAGTTGATGGCAGAAAGAGGTTATTGGAAATTGCTTCGATTCTATTGGTCTCTCGCCATTGCTTTGAAAGGTACGCTATGGTTTTAGATGATCCCTTAGAGCTTCTGAGTGATACAATTCGCGATAGCGGAAAAGTCACAGATGTTCACTTGAAAATTCTCAAAGACTTCATTCCTGTTTCTGATTGCAATACAAAAGTTCATTGTTATCGGCTACCAATTGATGCAAATGGTCGCGTTCGATTTAAACCTTTAGCAGAATTTCTAAAGGACAGAATAGTCGACTACGCAATACCGCGTAATAGAATTGATGCTGCCAAGGAGGAATTAAATAGAACAGGTTCAACGGCAGCATTGATCAAACTACAGCGTGAAGCAAGAGCGTTATTTACGTCACTTAGCAAAAGCGGTGAAGGTGGCGAATTGCTAGTATTTGCTTTTGCCGAAGCAGTTTTTGGTTTGTCACAGATAATTTGTAAGATGAGCCTCAAGACTTCGTCTGAGATGCATTATCATGGGGCGGACGGTGTTTATGCGGAGGGCGTGGACGCGGGTATTTTAAAAGTATATTGGGGAGAGTCGAAGCTTTATGCTGATGCATCGACAGCTGTTAGAAACTGTTTAGATTCATTAGCTCCATTTTTAAATGAGCCAGATGCTGAGGGTGCAGCTCGTTCCCGCGATGTGTTTTTGATTAATGAATTTGCAGATTTTGAAGACCCTAAACTGACTGAGGGGTTAAAGCGATATTTCAATTTAGATGATGAAAAGTCCCTATCTCTAAAACATTGTGGTATTGCTCTAGTCGGATTTGATAGTGATGCTTATCTTGATGATGGCTTGAACAACGATGAGGCTGCGTTGGAAAAGAAACTAATGGAGCAAATACCAGCTTGGCTTAAGCAAATAAAGAACCGTGTTGGTCAGGAAGGTATAGAGCAATATGATATTCACTTTATTTGCGTGCCTATGAAGGCTGTAGAAGGGTTTCGTAGTTATTTTCTAGGGTTGTTGGAGAGTTGAAATGAGTTTATCGCAGCTACAGGAATGGCTTGTAAGTGATGCTGGAATAAAAGATAAACTTGACGGCCTCAGGATTTGGTCTGCTGGTTTAAGTTTTGGAGCGAATACTCTTGAATTAGACGAAACTCAACCAACTCATGATTGGCAAAAGTTGCTTTTTGCTGCAAGCATCCTAGCGGAAAGCAATGAGAGATCCTGTCAAGAATACGCACTGATGATTGCTCAGAGTGCAGTGTGCTACTCTGATGAACCTATTTTCAAGGATGCAGGAGGTTTAGTTTTATCTCGGCTGTCTAATTATAGAACGATTGAGCTTGCCAAGACTAAAGAACTTATTGTTGACCAGTTGAGCGAACGTGTCGGAGTTATTGAGCAACTGCTGTGGACTAAAAGGCGACTAAATTCTGAAATCCCCATAAATTCACATCACTCGCTATCTGGAAATCGCTTTCAGGTCAATCTCTGGGAAGAGTTGGCTAATGCTGACTGGCTATCTGCAACTGCCCCTACAGCTGCGGGTAAGACGTTCATAATATTGAATTGGCTTTTAACTCAATTTTCCAATGGCAAATGCCATTCTTGTGTTTTTGTAGCGCCGACTAGAGCTTTAGTCTCTGAAATAGAGAAGCAATTGAATGACCTGAAATTTGACCACGACCTTAAAGAACTTAAAGTCACTTCTTTGCCTTTGAAAGAATTGGCAGAATCAGAGACCCCTTTTATTTCAGTCTTTACTCAAGAAAGATTACATATTTTTCTGAACGCAAGTAAGTCTCCTCACAAGTTTGACATCGCCATAATTGATGAGGCTCAGAAAGTTTCTGATGAAAGGCGGGGCGTTATTTTACAAGATGCTTTAGAGCGCGTAGTTCGTGCAAACCCAGATTGTCGTGTAGTGTTTTTAAGTCCTCACTCTCAAAATCCGGAAGACTTACTTCAAGATGCTCCTAGCGCGGCTAATAGAGCAGTTGTCCCTAGTACTTCATCTACAGTTATTCAAAACCTTTTGGTAGCTGAGCAAGTTCCCAGACAGACAACTCAGTGGACATTGTCGCTTTCTGATGGGCAGGGCAATTTGGAAAAGTTGGGTGGTTTTAGTCTCCTTGATCGTCCAACTACGATAAAGAAAAAGATGGCGTTTATCGCTTTAGCACTAGGAAAAAATAGCTCAGGAACTCTGATATATGTTAATAGAGCCGATGATGCGGAAAGAATAGCAGCGTTAATTTATGAAGGTCTAGATAGCTCGGAATTTTCTGAGGTGGTTGATAGTGAATTGGCAGAATTATCCGAGTCCTGTAAAAAAATAATCCATCCTAAGTATCAACTTGTTCCGATTGTAAAGCGTGGCGTCGCTTTTCATTACGGAAATATGCCATCGATTGTGAGAGAAGAAATAGAGAGGCTATTCACTTCTGGGAAAATTAGATACTTGGTTTCCACATCTACATTGATTGAGGGGGTCAATCTTGCGTGTAAAACAATAATCGTGAGAGGCCCTAAAAAAGGCATTGGCAAAGAAATGTCACCACAAGACTTTTGGAATCTGGCTGGTAGAGCAGGGCGTTGGGGAGCTGACTTTAATGGGAACATTGTGTGTGTAGATGTAAGTAAAACTGATGTTTGGCCAAGTGGTTTGCCTCAGAAGACTGCGTATCCTATAAAGCGAGAAACAGATAGTGTTGTACAGGAGTACAATGAGTTGTCTTCTTACCTTGAACGTCGAATGGAGATGAAAACTGCAGATTTAGACCCAAAGCTAGAACATGTCGCGGCATATCTTATGAGCTGGCAATATAGAGAAGGTTCTCTAAAAGATGCACCGCCAATAAAGAAAATAGACCTAGAGAGCGCAAATCAGATAGAGCAGCTGATAAAACCAATGTTAGATGGTATCACTGTACTTCCCGAAATTATTGATGCGAACCCAGGGATTTCTATCGTTGCACTACAAAGGTTGCTTAATTATTTCCGAGAATATCCTGGGGAGCCTGAAGAGTTGCTCCCTTTGCCACCTGAAGATGATGACTCGGTCGACCAGTTCGTGTTTATTTTTGATGTTATTAACTTAACGCTCGCTCCAGTATTTGCGCCTGAGACAAGAGTTCTGCCATGTGCTCTAACAACTTGGGACTGGATGCGGGGAAAAACCTTAGGTCAAATGATCTTGGCTAGAATTAAGCGGGCAAAGAATAAGAAGAACGACGCCTCTGATAGCGAAATACCGTATCCAAAGTTGATCAGAGATACTATGGCTTCAGTTGAAGAGATTGCCCGCTTCTATGCTCCTAAGTATTTAGGTGCATACCTATCTGTGCTTCGCCAGTTTTTTCATGAAAAAGAATGTGACAGTTTGTTCCCGAGCGATCTTTCATATGATCTCTTCTTAGAGTTTGGAGTTAGTACAAAGACCCTGTTATCGTTGATAGGTCTTGGTTTGTCTAGAACTAGCGCTGTAGAACTTGGTGACTTCTATGGTCGTAGTGATATGTCAGAAAATGAAGTTTTGTTAAGGCTTAATGCAAGGGAGTGGGAGTTACATGATCTTCCACCTCTAGTAAAAAGGGAAATAAACAAGCTTATTGAGACCAAAATAAACGAAGGAAAATTACCTAGAGGATAATCTTAGCTACGAGGGTATTTTTATGGCAAAGGCGAAACCTGTAGAAATTGGTGAAATTAAGTTCGACAAAAAAAGCGATGCCTTAAATTTCATGAAAGATATGTTAAACAAGTATGCCCCTGAAGAAAAAGTTGATGAGAATGATTCAAAGTTTCTCTCAAGTGCAATATTAAAACACCCTGAGTTTGAAGAAAAAATTGGTGTTGGAATTAAGCATTTTTTTGTTCGCAGGGCTGATTATGGTACTAAATGTTTTTGGTTGGAAAGAGTCGACGGCACGGTCGCTCGTTTTTCATATAAGTACTGTGTTGATTGTTAGAACTAAAAGAATAATGCGGTTTTGAATAAGTTTTCGTTTTGCAGAAGTTAAGTATAGTTAATGTCCGCTTCTGGCCGAACTTGGACATAGAGATAATGATGCATATCACGTATAACAAGCGCAAGCACTCGGAACAATTTTCCGCTTCGCTCCAAATTGTCCGGTGTTGCGAGCGTTATGAATCGGCACGGAGAGAGTGATGCTTGAACTAAG
>NZ_JAPFPW010000047.1 GCF_026155325.1 Desulfobotulus pelophilus
TCATCGAGGCCCACTGGCCGGAGGTAGAGACCTATCTCAGGGCAAGGCTTTCCGGTGACAGCCCAGCCCTTCCGGACTGCCTTGCCGCCTTTGGTCAGCAGCCGGAAAAAGAATATGCAGATTCAAAGGCAGGGTGAACGCAAAAATTTCATTCATTTCTGCGGAGATTATTTTTCTTTTTTCAGGGAAAAAACAGGCCCGTCAAAGGAGCGCCCATGAGCGACATCAACGCCATTTTGTATGAAGCCCTGATCCAGAACCGTGAAGATCAGGTGCTGGTTCCGCAGGTGGCCACCATGGCAGGCATGGCGGCACGCACCGTCTATGAATACTGCGCCGATCCCCGCCGCACCCCGGATATCCGGGCCATCCGCGCCGCCTTTGCCGTGACCCAGAGTCCCACCATCAAGATTCTGCTGGAACCGCCGGGATGGCGTCTGGTGCCGGTTTCCGATCTGGCCACACCCCAGACGGACAGCCTCAGCCGTGAAATCGAAGATGTGGTCATCCACACGGGCAACCTGCTCCAGCATCTCCGGGAAGGGCTTCAATCCAAAGAAACGGCCACGGTGGTAAAAACCGCCCGGCTCATCGGTCGGCTGGAAACCGAGGTCATGGAAGTACGAAGACTCTTTGAAGACACCATACGGCAGGGGGGAGAATGGGAAATGTCATCGCTTTGACAATCAAGCTGTTCCAAAGCCCCTGTGAATTCAGGGGGAGCTGATGGGGATTGCATCGGAACGCATGACCGCCCAGCAGCGGGCAGACATTGCCGAAACCTGTTTTGCGGTCACGGAACGCAAAAATAACAGGGCTGAAAAAATCGGCCTCTGCCCCTTCCACGACGAGCAGAATCCGTCTTTTTCATATAATTTTGAAAAGGACGTGTTCCACTGCCTGGGCTGTGGTGTTTCCGGCGATCTCATCAAGTTATGGGGCCATGCGCAGGGCTTTTCCGACAACAGGGAAGCGTTCAAGGCCTTCTGCCATACCCACGGCATCGGGGATAAGCCGGAGCCGTGGTCGGCATCCGCCCCTGTCGGTCAGCACCTTCCTCCCAAACTGGATGCCATTTACAACGATCTGCCGGAGCTCCCAAAGGAGTGGATGGACAGGATCTGTACCCTGAGGGGCTGGACGCCCCAGACCGTATCGGATCTGGGTATCCGTCTGCAGACCTGCTATCAGGCCAAAAACGGAAAAATCATTCCCAAAAAACCGGACCGCATTGCCATCCCCATATTCGACGGCACAGGAGCTGTCAGGAATATGCGGCTGTACAGGCCCGGCCCGGCTCCCGATGGCAGCCGTGCGGGGAAAATGATCTCATGGGCCTCTGGCAGCGGCGATGCCATGCCCTTTCCCGCCCGGCCTGAACCGGAAGGGACCCTTCTTTTGTGTGAGGGCGAGCCGGACACCATCTGCGCCCTGTCCCGTGGATTTAACGCCATCACCATGACCGCATCCAAGATGCGCAAATGGAGCCGGGATCTGCTTTCCCTCTTTAAAGACCGGGATGTGGTGGTCTGCTTTGATGCGGATCAGGCAGGACAGATAGCCGCCCTGCAGTTTTCCGCACCGGCTCTGGCAAAGGTGGCCCGTTCCGTTCGTATTCTGGAATGGCCGGAGTTCATGGGCCGCTACGAAGACGGCGGATATCCCGAAAAAGACGGGCAGGATCTGACGGACTTTTTTGTCAGACATCGCAAAACCTCAGAAGATCTTGCGGAACTGATGGCTTCGGCCATCATCTATCATCAGCCCGAAGCCCCCCTGAACAGCGAGGCGGCCGATTTTTTCGAAACGGGCGTGAATGGCCGCATGTCCTTCCGCCCAAGGCTTCTGGCCAACAGGCTGCTGGAAAAATTCAGGCTGAATTACGATCACAGCACGGGCCTTCTGTACCGATGGTCCGGCACGGTCTGGGAGCGGGTGGAGCTGGATATCATCAAAAAAACAGGCATAGAAATTCTGGGAACGGAATCCCAGATGTCCCGTGTGAGCGATGCCGCAGAGCAGGCCAAGGTCTTAAGCGCCATGCCATCTGACCGGGCCATGAATGATCAATTGGACTGGGTGACGGTCAAAAACGGCGCACTGAACCTGAAAACGCTGGAACTGAAACCCCACGATCCGGAACACTACGCCTCCGTGGAGCTGCCCGTGGTCTGGTATCCGAGGGAAGGCAAGACCTGCGGCACATGGCTGCGCATGCTGGAGCAGAACATCCAGACGCCCGAAGTCATCATGCAGCTGCAGGAGTTTTTCGGCTATTGCCTGGACCGCAGAGCGCCCCCCATCCTGAGCAAGTGCATGCTGCTGCTGGGCGATGGATCGGACGGTAAGAGCACCGTTCTCTACATCCTGCGCCAGATGGTGGGGGTGGCAAACTGCGCCTCCGTGGGCCTGCACGAGCTGGAGGATCAGTTTTTGAGGTCTTCCCTCTACGGGAAGTCCGTGAACATCTCCACGGAGGTGGGCAGCAAGGCCATCGAGAGCCAGTATTTCAAGGCCATCACCTCCGGAGATACCATACAGGCGGCGTTCAAGCACAAAGACACCTTTGACTTTGAACCCTTCTGCAAGCTGATTTTTGCGGCCAATAAGCTGCCCCGTGTGCTGGACAACTCGGACGGGAACTTCCGCCGCTGGCTGCCCATCAGGTTTAAGCACCAGTGGATGGACAATGATCCGGATATTGATCCCCACCTGAAACCCAAGCTCATGGATGAGCTGTCCGAGATCTTCCAGTGGTCTGTGGTCGGCCTGCACCGCGTATGGGAGCAGGGACGGTTTACGGACTGCACCGAAACCCAGGGGCTGATGCAGGAGTACCGAAGGTCCAACAGCCCCGTGGTGGCCTTCCTTGAGGATGCCTGTGAGCTGGATGCCAGCAAACTCACCGCCAAGGACACCCTCTATAAGGGCTACAGAGGATACTGCGATGCCAACGGCTACAGCGCCTTAGGCAGAGATAATTTTTTCAAGGAGCTTTTCTCCGCACAGCGCAACCTGACCAATGTGCGCCGACGTGTGGGACAGGCCCGTGAATATGCCGTACATGGCATTGCCTATGTGGGAGGTGGCGTATGATGGCCCCTTACCCCTCCAGAGGTCTGGCCCACCCGGCCCAAACCGCGTCCCGAAATTTGGGACAGGGCGGGACAGGCTCACGAAATATCGTGCTGTCCCAAATTTGTCCCGCCCTTGTCCCGCCCTGCGGGATCAAATATGGGACAGCCACACCGAATAAAAACGGACACTTATCCAAGGTGGTCCGGGTGGTCCGCCCTAATTCCAACTTATTGCGCGTGTGCGCGTGCGCGCGCGTATGTGTGTGTATTAATTTTTCTGACTATTATGAAAACAGGTCGGACCACCCGGACCACCCTATAAAAATCAATACCTTACAAGGTTTTAGGGCGGGACAAATACGGGACAAATTTGGGCCACCCCCAGACCAGTCCATAAAAATCAGTATGTTAGCAGAAAAACAGGGCGGGACAGCGTGAATCCTGCCGTCATCTTCGCAAAGTATGGGGCACTGGTCCCTGCTGATAGCCCGGCCGCTGAGGTCCGGGCCGCCG
>NZ_JAPFPW010000048.1 GCF_026155325.1 Desulfobotulus pelophilus
CGAAAACTCCTTGAGCCGCAGGAGAAACTGTTACGACAACGCTCCTATTGAAAGCCTTTGGGGTGTACTGAAATCATCATCGACGCTACGAAACCCGGCAGGAAGCCATACGCCAGATTACAACCTACATAGAAATCTTTTATAATCGGCAACGACGGCAGAAGAGGCTTGATTATCTCTCTCCTGCATCCTAGAAAAATAATTTTTCAAAGAGCAGCAGGCGGCTTACATATTTTGGTGTCCGCTATTGACGACCGACCCCATTAATCCAGGTAAAAAGCAGGGACACCTCATGGAGAAATCCTGCCCTCAAAGCTGCCTGAAAAATCAGGCTTCCGGTGACATCTATCTTGACACTTGCCGTAACTGTGGTGTTCGATAATTTCAACTTACCTCAATCATCAATACCCGTATCTGAATCATTAAAATTAAAACAAATAAAACGTCTATATCTAGATATTTGGGGATAAAACCTATTAATCCCGGTTAAAATCCTATTAATAGCGCCCAGCTGACTCAAAGAAATCTTTAGCGAGATTAAAAACGCTATCGTTGACGCCCATTGTGGTTCAATGAACAATGATTGTCGAATCAAAACAATCAATATGATGAAAATTCCAAATGCCATTAAAACATTGCTAATAAACGAACTTTGCGGCGCACCTTTGAGTCGTTCTTCGAGTGTTTTATATCTATTTACAATAGTCCTAGAGCTAAAAAAAAGCTTTATTTTATCCTTTACCCTATCCTTAGAATCAGCTTCGTTTGATAAAGAACAAGCATCAAGAAATGAAATAAGTTGTTTTTTTTCTAAATTAGATCGCATATTATAATTTTCTAACAACACAGACTGCTTAGCAGCATTTTTACTGACAAGATACTGAAAAAAAAGTGAAATAAGGACCACAGCTCCTAGAATAAAAGTCAAACGTGTACTGATATATAGCATAGCAGGGACAGCAATAACCAAATAACATACAGGCTTCAACAAATTAAATACCATAAAGAGTGCACGACTATAGTATCGAGCATCACCTATCGCTATTTTAGAAATACCTGTATTCTTAAGTTTTTCTGTAGCTAAAAATAAAAAAAAACTTTTTTTTTCATACGCCAGAAAAGCCCTTTGAGAACAAAATCGTTCAAAAAGAACTCTTAATTTAATCTTTTGCACATCTGAGTAAAAGATCAACCATGCTGATAGCAACAACAAAAAGAAAGCGACTGTTGTAAAAACAAAAAAGACTTGAAATGAATCTCGCGCTACTATGCTATAATCTAAAATATTAATTGGCTTTCCACTCTCTAGATGAAAAATGTATTGCAGAAGAACCCAAAGTGCAGCTACTTGCATCGAGACACCAACAAAATCTGCAAAAGAAACAAGCAGTACCTTATTACGGTATCTCAGTAAAGAATCACAAATCATCCAATAAAAAAAATCTATATATTTTTTTATTGTTTTCACGTTATGAAGACCCATCGTTATCAGGATTAATCAATATAGCCAAACTCAAGCAAATAACTTTTAGCCATGGTGTTAAAAATTTCAATTTCTTTTAAGCTCAAATCTTTTTTATACCGACCTATTGCATTTTGATTAATTGGATTAATTACTGTATTTATACTGGGGTGATTATATGAATTTCTATATAAACTGTGATCATATTCATGATGGTATAAAACTCTATCTTCCCAATCAATATTTAAAAAATCTGTTATCTGATGGATTGATTTCTGAGGATAGCGGACTAGGTCTTCGTACTTAAGCTCCAGCAGGCTGCCATTAGGAGTTACTCTAGACCTATCTATTAATTCCTTCCAGCCTTTTGCTGCATCTTCAATACTTTTATATCCCCAACTTCCATGGTCTCTCATCTGTGAAGCAGCTACATCTCTTCCATCTCTCACGATATGAACAAATTGAGCCTCTGGCCAAATCTCTAAATATTTATTTGATATTTTTATATCTTTCATAATTTTAATACCCCAACGTTCTGCATGAGAGATGTTTATCAGATAACTGCTCATCTCATCAATCAAAACAGCCCTCTCTTCAAATTTAATCATTTCATAATTGTTCAAAAAAACAACCTTATTTATCATGGCCTCTAAAATCTTTTCATCTATTCCAAACCTTTTACACCTTACAATAAAATTAACGGCATTTTTATAGTATTCGTTTTTTTTAAGCCCTAGTAGATCTCCTTTCATCAATTCCCATTGTTTTAAACAGCCAAGTATATAACTACTTAAATTTTTAGGGCCTCGAAAATGAAGTTCAGGACCCACAATTAATTTGCTATGAGAATTTAAAATTAAGGAGAGCAAGGTTGTTCCTGACCTTCCATCTCCACCTATAAAAATTGGATTCCGTTTCATTTTTGCATCATATCCTTCTCACTGATTACTAAATACGTCGGTCTAAACAAGGTTCTTTTCTTCCACCGTATCAATCCTTCTCCACCCTGATTGTATCCAGCATAACACAAATATGACAGTCCTTTCGCATAGCCAGACTCTTTTTTTAGCAACCATTCTAGTATATTAAAGTGCAAAGCATACATAATCCCTTTATTCAAATACTCTCCATGCCCAAGAATCTGTCCATACAAAGCATAATTTCCATTCCTCCTCAATCTAATATATGCAAAAAGCTTCTCACCAGTTTCAACAACTCCTTGACAGTGTCCATTCTTTTTCATAAAAATGCCCCACCATAAATCGAAATGAAGTGGGCACTCTGGCCATTGGAAATTCAGTCTTTTTTGAGGAGGGCCACCGAAATCCTGCACAGTTCTTCTATAGGGTTCACTCATTTTACGCCCGCATCGAACCTCTTTCGAATGGTTAATTTCAACAATATCAGGAATAAACAAACGTGGATTAAATGGCTTAGAATAGAATCCTTCTCGTTTTGATTTATGTGACTTACGGAATGAGTTTCCCTTATGAATTTTTTTTGCCTCAGCTATATAATCTTCAAAATTTTTATAGCTTTCTAAGTCAATCACTGCAGTTTGTATTTGATCTGGCAACTCTGGTTCTTCTTTTATCCTAAGATATTTTTTCCCGATAAGCTTTTTTTGCATTTCTTCCTGATGCCACAAGCAGATAGTATCATTTACACATAAACCTTCATTAAGATTTGGCTTTATTAATACTAGCGGTTGATTTTTCATCTAATTGTTTCCCTCAAAAATGGTAAGGCCAACAAATATTCGGCAGGTGTCATGGGCCGATCGTGAATAGCGGACACCAAAATATGTAAGCCGCCTGCTGCTCTTTGAAAAATTATTTTTCATAGGATGCAGGAGAGAGATAATCAAGCCTCTTCTGCTGCCGTCGTTGCCGATTATAAAAGATTTCTATGTAGGTTGTAATCTGGCGTATGGCTTCCTGCCGGGTTTCGTAGCGCCGATGATGAACCAGTTCGTTTTTCAGTACACCCCAAAAGCTTTCAATGGGAGCGTTGTCGTAGCCGTTCTCCCTGCGGCTCATGGATGCCCGCATTGAA
>NZ_JAPFPW010000049.1 GCF_026155325.1 Desulfobotulus pelophilus
TTGGCGTCCTTGTGTAGCCGATTGTTAGGCGAAGTTCTTTCATGTTGGCCAGCGTTCAACGGCAAGACTAGCTAGCGCCTTTTGCCTACTTTCTACTGCACCTCGATCCCAATGAGGATACTTCTCAGATACTTCACGAGTGAGAATAAACTCCGAGGATTTGTATGTAGTAGATTTCTTGCTGTATGAACCAGATGCTTCCTTTTTGTTGTTTGGTTTATCCAGCAAACAGAGGTTTCCAAATCGATTGAGACAATCCGATATAAACTCTTTGTCACTCGATATCACACCAGCCCAATCCTGACTCGGATTTTTCGGTAGTATGTGTTCGAGGTTTACGATGTTTGGGTTCTTGACTGGCTCGCTCTGCAATGACTTACCTGGATTGCAGTTCTTCCATTTCTGGATTTCTAACTCACGCAGTATCCACCGAGCTCTTGCTGGCTTGGTTTCAGTATACCTCGAAAAATCCTCTAGAAACTCATCATCAGTGGGAAGGATGGCTTTCAGCTTGTCCCATACGGCATGTGCCGATTTAAGCTTTCCTGACCAGATGTTTGAGGCAATGGCTGAAGATTGAATTTCTAGTTTTCCGGTACGTCCTTTCCCTATTAATTGATACCTAAGTATCACCGTTACTAAGTAATTTGTTAATTTTTCAACATCGGTTGCAGAAAGTTTTTCGATGGCTGAAAGAAGAATTGGATGCGTTTGCTTGGCCCCCAACAAAGTGAGCGCTTCAATGTTTACACGCGTGGTCTCAGAGTATTGTCTCCACAGATCGCTGTCAGAGACCTCTAGGTTTCCGTAGTAATCGGCCACTTGTGCCAACTCGTTAGAAAGCTGCGCAACCTCAGCTCTTGAGCTGTATTTGTTTTTCAATTCTTTAAATAGGCGGCCTCGTTGAATTCTACCGAACCTTGAGGTCCAGAAGGCTTTTAAGAAATCATCGCCCTTTCTATCACCTATTGTTGATGTCATTTTCGTCCAGTTGCTCAGTATCACCGCCTCTTTATTTCCAGCTTCCCTGAGGAGATGATTTTTCAGCAAATCAAGAACGGACAGATCAATTCCGCGATCATTCAAAGACTCAAATATTGTGTATGCGTTTTCTGGAGCGCTAACATCAAGGCAATTTACCTGCACCCTGTCCCTTATATACTTAGCCAACTGAAACAAAACCGCAGATTTTTGTTTTTTTTCATCACCTTGTTTTTCGGCAAGATCAGCAATGTACTTTCTACACAACAAGGCTGCTTCAAGAAGCTTTCTAGTCGAGGTGTAACGCCCCTCGCTAGCCAGCTTGATCTCGATGTTTTTGTCTGTACAAGGGTTAACAATTAATTCCTGAAAGACATCCCGATTGTTCACATTGAGAATGATTCGAGGCTCGTCCTGCTCTTCGCCGATTTCAGATATACCTATGAAGTCGTTTTGAATTTTTGCTGCTTCGCTATCTAATCCGTTATCGCGCAGCCATTGACGGATAGCAGAATAGATCATTGTCGTAGTGGCAAGACGCTGCTGTCCATCTAGGATTTCATACCTACTTGAATGAGTATCTTCTGTACCTACCAGTACGAGCAACCCCAAAAAGTAGTCACTATTGGGGTCATCCATGGCATTGGTAACATCATCTAAATACTGTTCTACAGCCCCAATCGGCCAAGCATAGTCGCGCTGATGCGCTGGCACTTCAAAGTAACGTCTCTCATTAAGCAGTTGGCCAATTCCGCGTGTTTCGGACGACATTTGTTGTTTTGCCATCTACTTCTCCAATTCCTTTGATTCGCCTAACGGGGCGGCGGATCAGCTGCAAAGCCGTAGGCAAGCTTGCTTGCCGGAGGATTTGTCTGCTGAATCCGCGTGATGGTCGGCGCGAAGCGTCCGCTTGACCGACTGGTTAGATTTTATTACCAATCTCTCGTCGCTATTAGCTCCTCTGAATCTGCGGAAAATCCATAGGCTTCTGCAATTGCTTGGAAATCCATGCCAATACAATCACGCGCAGCGGTTTCAATTTCACTGTCAGCCGCTTCAAACTCTTCCGCAAGGCTGTTAAATTTTTCAGTTGAAGCGTGAGTTAATTTATAAAGATCCTCTAAATTTTCTGGTTTTGTTTTTTCAATCTCAAGGCATAACTGAATAAGAATTTTTTCGCCTTTTTCTACCAAATTTTTAGGAAAATATGAGTCTTGATACATATCATTTAAAAACTTATAGCTTTTCATCGTTTCATTCGTGATGCTCATTACAATTCCTTTGGTTAAGTAAAATCTAACGCCTTGCTTACCGGCCCAACGGAGCAGAGCAAGCTTGTGGTAAAGTTTGGGCAGCAAATCACAAGCTTGCGGCGCGCCGCTGGGTCCGAGTACAGCAAATTGTTAGGCCATGCCGGCCGACAATCCCCGAATCAAAGGTTTCCGGTACTCTTGGTCCTTTTCATTCCAAAAGACATATCCGTTTCTTAGGTCTAAATTGAAAAAAGACTCATTGTAGCTTTCCTCTAGATCATCATCCCGATCCCTTCCGAACAGCTTCATTTTTATGGGCGTGGATATCATGTCGATCTCGCCTTGATGAAGAGCTATTCCCGTGAACCTCTCTTCACTTGTCATCTTGGCAGAAACATCTGAAAACCCGTACAGGCTAGCAAGAACAGTTATCAAGTTATCGCTTTCCGGTCCTGTCCGATAAAACTTTATACCTTTTATATAGACATGATCCTGAATGAGGTTCATGTCTTCATCGAAACCGCCTTTGATTCCTTTAATGATTTCGACACCAAACCCAAGAACAAGCCCATTGTAAGAAGCACGGAGGTCGAAATTATAAGTATCTTGACTATCCTGCCTATTGGTAATTCTCAACACGCAGTCAACAAATCCATCTTCACTGAACTGATTCAGCGTCGGAAAACCGTGTTCATCAACTTCAATTTCCATGCTAATTCCTTCGCGAGCCTAACGCCGCGTTAAGTGGTGAGCAACGCTACCACCTTACCTAAACTATTGTGCCGTAAACACCAAAGTTGAATCAAACCGAAAATGCCAAGCGTTGGGAATCCGCCTTAAACGCTTTGTTATGTGTGTCTTTCTTGTAGCGCTTCGTAAGCTAACTCTTCAAGTTCACCGGTTAACTCTCGCCCTGACTCATCTTGTAA
>NZ_JAPFPW010000050.1 GCF_026155325.1 Desulfobotulus pelophilus
GACCCCTTTTAAGGAGGACCGATGATCAGTGTATCCGCACCCACGTACGACCCCGTCGGAAACCATATATTCCGGCGGCTGGATACCACGGCAGAAACCCGCAGCGGAGGCAGGCGGGTTTCCCGCACGGCCACGCTGGACGGCGGGGCATCGGCCCATGATACCGGGTACAGCGTGGCAGACCGAAAGATACTGGTGACGGACCTGCGCCCGGATAAAGCCGTATTAGATTGGGTGGACCGCATGACACGGCTCTATGGCCGGGTGCGGGTGGTGACGGATCAGGGCGTGTATATGGCCATTCCCGAAAACTGGGACTTACGAACCAGGGGGCTCAGGTGGTCCCTGTTATTGATGGAGGAACAAGTATGGCTGCCGTCATGACACTATACCCCTCATTTTTTGAGGCCATGGGCAAGGGACAGATCAATCTGCAAACGGCGGATCTGCGGCTGGCGCTGATGGGCTCCGGATTCACGCCCAATGACGAGAACAGTGTGTGGGGGGATGTGAGCGCCCATGAAATTTCCGGGATCAACTACACGCAAGGAGGCAGGCAGCTCACGGGCAAAGTGGTGTCCCTCACAGGCCGACGGGCGAAACTGGCCGCCGACAATGTGGTATGGCCGGAGCTGACGGCCAATTTCCACTACGGGGTGCTGTACTCCTTAGGTAACGGGAATCCTCTGGTGGCCCGGATTGTGTTTCATGAGGTGGAGGAAGTGAGAGTCTCCGGGCTGGACTATCTGGTATCCTGGCACAGTGATGGCGTGGTTTCCTGGGGAGATCCCGTATGATCACCGCCCATGTGGTAGGCCGCAGCATGATCCCGCCGTGGTTTTTTTCGGAAACTACACGCATGACTCCGGATGACACCATGTTCCATGATGCGGGAGAGGGGGTATGGATGGCGGATCCGGAGTTATCAACGGAAACGGTCCCCGGCAGATCCTGCATGATGGCCATGGAAGTTACGACCACGGAGGCAACCACCATCTCCCTGCAAATACAAACGGATACAGGCCCTTTGCGGAAAATGGTGCACCCCCTCTTCGGGGCAGAAGCGGACTGCGGGCTGATATTGCTGATGCAGGTTGTTGACAGAGGACCTGATGAAGAGATGCTCTTTATGGGTATGTGGGGGGGATATTGTGAATGGAAAGAAGTGACCATACCGCTACCCCCCGGGTCGGCAAGGGTGGTTGCGGTGGCCATGGATTTTCCGGCCCGCGCGTTTGATCCGGGCTTGCCCTGGCCCGAGGCTCCGGAAGGACATACCCCTACCAATTTGATTCACATCCGCCGTATGTCTGTTAATCCCCTGCCCTATGGTTCGCCGGGTTTTGGTGTGCGTACCGGCCCCGTGGGACCCGAGCGCAGCCGTGTGGGCCCAGCAGAATTTTCCATATGGGGCCATGATGGCGGTACAGCACAGGGGCGTATCCACCGGATATCTTCCTGCCCGGTATCTCTGCTGTCTCCGGAGGCCAGCAGCCGAACGAAGACGGACGTGGCTTTTCTTCGTAAGGTCATCAAGCCATGGGCCTGGCGCAACCCCTACCCACCGGGAGTGGCTGTGCCTGCCCTACCGGTGGGGGAGCCATGGGAGGAAGCTCTCCATGGTATGGGAGTTCGGCTAGAACCGACTCTTCAGCGCCCCATACCCTCTGTGGCAGAATTTCTTCTGCCCGCCGGAGGAGATCTTCTTTTATTCCGCATACGGGTACAAATCGGTTCCGGCTGGTACCCGTATGAGAGCTTTTCTACGCTACACCGCATCCTGATTGAGCAAGAGGTAGGCGGCATGTTGATTCCTTTGTGGAATATGGAGGCCACATCCCCGGAAGGATTGAAGGATTTTCCGGCTACCGTAGGGGAATATACGGTGCCGGCGCATCGGGAGGGATCGGGCCGGGTACGCATATCTGTCTATCCCAATGCTGTACTGGCAGGACATGGAGGGTGGCCTTCGAATGTGCGCTTCGGCGGATTGGAATTGTCCTATGCCGATGAGAGGCCACTGCCCCATATGGGCCTTATCTCTCCGAGGCTTTCTGCTTCATGGGGAATTGTGCCTGCCGAGGCCGCCACAGCCCAGGTGATCTACACCTGCACCCTGTCCGGCACAGAGGCAGGCCTGCCGGATTTAGACCTGCCCATGACCTCCTTTGCCTGCCGCCTGCGCACGGCCACACCTTCCTACCTCTCCGTGACCGTGCCTTCCCGGCCCGGTCTTTCCGCAGACATTGCCGCCAGAAGATCCGGCACCCTTCGGGTTTGTAAGGGTTACAGGCTGGTCTCCGGGTATGAGCGCAGCGAAGAAATCGCCCGGGGAAAGTATGATCGCATGTCGTCGGCAGGCGGTGGCCGGTCGTCCTCCCTCACGCTGGTGGGGTATCACAGATACGGCGAGGGTGCGGGTACCCTCCGGCCCCTGCAGGAGGTGATGGTGGATGGCAATGATATGGAAGGCCGCCGCACCGTGCGGGCGGCGGTGGATATGTGGATGCGTCCCGGTGACGTGGCCACATGGGAGGGCCAGACCATGACCGTGGGTGCCGTGGCCATCCATGTGTCTGTGGAGCGGGCAACCATGGATCTGACGGAGGCCTGATGCAGGGAGACATTGTTGATAATCTGAAAAAGGGCCGATACCGGGTGGCGGTGCGGGTCAATACGGAGCTGGCCGCCCGCGAAAAGGCCCGTCTGGAAAAGGAAGCGGCAAAGTTACGGGCGGTACTG
>NZ_JAPFPW010000051.1 GCF_026155325.1 Desulfobotulus pelophilus
AATGGCATGGCAGAGGAAGAAGCCCGGCTGCGGAACCGGCTGCGGAACGCCGAAACGGAGCTGGATACAGCCATTGCCGCCCATGACAGGGCCGCCATGACAAAGGCCTCCGTGGAACATACCCGCCTGTATTATGAGCTGGACATGCGGATCCGCCGCATGGATGCGACACGAGCCAGACTGGTTTCCTTGCAGATGGAGCTGGGCCGCATGACCGCTGCTTCCGTGACAAAGGATGAACGCATCCTCTGGTGTGCGGATTATTCCGATGAACTGGAAGGCCGCGTGGGCCTTGCCGCCATCGCAGGCAATCCGGCTACGGTCCTCATCGCCCCCGGCGGCAAAGATACGGACACCCATCTGTTAATGACCTCCACCATGCCCCGGCATATGGCCGCCTGGCATCAGATCACCGAACCGGCCATGGAAAAATGGCGGCCCACCTTTCGCACCGGCACCATCACGGATCTGGATAGGGAGACAGGTCTTGCCCGTATTGCCGTAGACGATGCAAGGTCTCGCCTGCGTCCGGATATCAGCCAGAACACAGAGGATGTCCTTGAGGCCGTGCCCGTATCGTACATGGCCTGTGACCACAGGGTGTTCCGGGAGGGAGACCGGGTATTGATCCGATGGGTGGAAAAACGGCCCGTGGTGGTGGGGTTTGTGGAAAACCCACGGCCCTGCGGCGAGCGGGTATGGATCACCTTTACAGATATTACCGGGGTGCAGGCCTTTGTGTCTCTCTGCGACCGCAGGATCTCCGAGCTGCAAAAAGACAGGAGCCATGCGGACTCCTGCAAAAACGAGTTTATTCCTGAGCTGCTGGCCCTTTATAAGGCCTGGGAAGGCAGGTATTTTAATTACCAGTACGGTATTCCCTGGGGCAAGGTCCACAAGGAGGATGTGGACAGGCTGTCTGCCCCATGGATCGAATGGCGGGATTCCCTGGGCGGTGAGCAGGGCGGTCTTGGATATGATTCCTATGTTGTTGGCGTGGACCGGGCTATTATCTCATGGCAGAACATACGCGCCATCGCCCAGAATGCCGCGGCCTACCTGACACTGACGGTGCAGGGAAACCATACCCCGGAGGAGGATGTTCCGGACATGCCCCTTTCCCATGCGGTGTGGGTCATGGATGGTTGTTCCGTGGACATGAATCCGACCCTGCTGGATGTGGGGAACCCTTCCATGAAAAGACAGTCCGATCTGGCACAGGCCGCCGCGGATCAATGGGAAGAAATGGGGTTTTTGTGCGCCCCCGTGATGACCTGCTCTCTGCGGGCTGGCACATCCGTTTCCTGGCAGTGGCAGTGCCGGGCAGGTTTTTTACCAGACGGCGAAACGATTATTTTTTCAAGGGACTACAGATTGTCTTTTCCCGGCTTTTCGGAATCCCTGCCTCTGGAGGGTTGTCTTGTAACCGTGGCCACCGATGACGGAGATCTGTTTCGCTACCCGGCGCCATGGCCCGTTCATGCGGCGGGGGTGCCAACCACGGGGAATGAGACCGTGGATCTTTCCATGGGCCTCCGTGTCAGTGGTGCGCTGGGTGAGATTTTTGAAAATTTTGGTGCAGAAGTGAAGCCACAGGACCCAGACAAGCCCTATGTGACCGGTGGCCTTTTTCTGGATGACAACCCATTCACATGGATGGGGTATCAGGCCGCCGGTATCACCCACGGA
Organism: Desulfobotulus pelophilus; assembly: GCF_026155325.1. Lineage (NCBI taxonomy): Bacteria > Pseudomonadati > Thermodesulfobacteriota > Desulfobacteria > Desulfobacterales > Desulfobacteraceae > Desulfobotulus > Desulfobotulus pelophilus. The sequence continues at coordinate 1,690 of NZ_JAPFPW010000051.1, forward strand.
ATGACAGGTGCCGGATCTGCCACACGCCAAAGGGTACCTGCAGGGTTTGAGGTTTTCGCAGGGCGGCACCCGGAGCACCCCATTGTCACGGGCAAAAACGATGGCAGAGAAAAACATGACAGCCTGAACGCCGAGCAGAAAACCGCTGACCTCAGGTCCGTGAATGACGCAGTTAACACCCGTTATGCGTACAAAGAAGAGGCCGAAGGCCGGGATGTCTGGCGATTCATGACCACCGCCGACCCCTGGGGCGACTGCGAGGATTTTGCCCTCACAAAAATAGAAATGCTGCTGGACAGGGGATGGGACATCAAGGATCTGCAACTCCAGGGAGGGCTGAGGCCCGCGGAGAGGTGGTCGGCCACGGAAGGAAAGATGGTCACGATCTGGATCGGGCACATGTGGGTGCTGGCAGGTGGGTCCATCGTGCTGGACAACGGCGGCGACCTGACGACACTGGCGGCCATGAAAGCCAAAGGGTACCAGAGGATCATCACACAAAGGGGGCTGGTCTGGACCTGTGAGGATACGGGCAGGGAATATACGGCCCTGCCGTACCCCCATTACAGGTTTAACGAGGTGGCCATACAAATGACCGCCACCGTGGCCCGGTGGGGTGGTGGGGCGTAACAATAAAACCCCGCACCCCTTGCCGGGCCGAGGACAGTAAGCTCTTACAGCGGGTAAGGGCTTTCGGGTGTAAGCCCCTAAGTGCCAACAGATCCTTTATTTACCACAAAAGGCGGCCCCCATTAAGGACCGGAAGGTCTTTAAAATCATTCAGGACAACAGCCAATGAAAACCACAACCGGG
>NZ_JAPFPW010000052.1 GCF_026155325.1 Desulfobotulus pelophilus
TGGGCCATGGGTTGCCGTAGCGTTCGGGCCACATGAAGTGGTAGGGCGGTATCCCCAGCGAATCCGCAAGCAACAGGGCTTTGTTGGGCCTTGGAAGACATTCGCCAATCCTTAAACGACGAACATGAAGGGGGTGTTGTCCCAGAATTTCTGCCAGCATTTTATGGTTTATTCTTTTTTTCATGGCTCCACTCTATTTTACAACAAAAGTAAGGTCAATATCTTTTATTACACCTAAGGCATTTTATTGCGATTGTAAAGTTTGAGATTTTTTTTTACGTTTTTTGTATAAGGGGAATATGAATACACGAGACCACATATGCGGCATTATTAACAGGCAGATGCAGAAGCTGAATGTTTCCCCTCAGGACCTGGCAGCTGTTACGGGAGATACTCCCACGTCTGCATACAGGTGGAGCCGGAACGCTCTGCCCAGACCTGATAAGATTCCGGCCATTTGTGAGTTTTTAAAAATATCCCCTAATGAACTTTTTGGATTTAAAGAAAATTCAGACGCAGTTTCCTGTCAGGATCAGGATGCCTGCAACGGGAATACTCCGGCTGTGGGGGGGAAGATGATTATGGATGAGTCCATCAGGCAGATGTATGAGGAAAGAATATCAGACCTGCGAAGGCAGGTGGAGCTTTTTGCCAAGACTGTGGAAAGGGAGACGCTCCGTTCGGAAAAGCAGGAATCTCAGCTTGAAAAGCTTCAGGCAACCGTAGAAAAACAACAGGAAATGATCACAGCCCTCCTTCAAGAAAACTCCGACCTAAAAACCAGTACCTTTCAGGTTGAATCCGAAATCCGAAAAAAAGCCTCGGGGGAATAGCTGCGACTCACAAAGGCCTCGCAGTTTCCATGGAACGCCGCAGCGGTTCAGACCGCAGGCAGTGCCCGGAGAATGTGGGCATGGAGCGTTGTTCCGGTCAGGAGCGGCGAAAGGCGCAGAGGGAAACCTCTAACCTCTTTTTTGTGAGTCGTCTTATTCGCAAGGCATTCGAAGAATGGATGGAAAGGCACGGTGTTACAGACGTTATCCGTCTGGTTTCAGACAGAAAAAGAATCCGAAACTGCCAGTGGGAACTCTGGGAAGAGTTGTTGGGCTACAGTCTGAAGAAAATGGATCTTGCCAGAGACATCTATCGGAATCCCGAGCAGAGGGATGACATTTTTGAGGAGGTAGAGCGGGAGGGCTATGCCTGTCGCACCGTGCATATCACCCGTGCGGATGGCCGTGCGGTGGATATGGATATCATTTATTGCAGGCATGAAAGCGGGTATTATTATACCTTTGTAAAAATACTTTAAGGCAGAAAGAGGAAATCAGGTTCTGATTTCCTCTTCTTTTTTGGAGCCGGGGTATGGGAGAAGGTCCAGCCCCGGAATAAAACGAAAATCTTTTTGGTTTTTTGAAATAAAAGGGAGGTCCAAAGTCAGGGCTGTGGCCCCGATCAGGGCCTCTGGAATCATAAGCCCATGGCTGAGGCGATATTGCTTCAGAAGTCTCAGAGCTGTGCCGCAAGCGGAGTTATCCAATGGCAGGACTTTGAATTTTTTCAGAAAAAGATTTAAGCTCCGCAACTCTGTTTTATTTCTGCACCCTACTACCAGTTCCATATATGTAATAATACTGATGGCAACGCCTGTATTTTTCTCAAGTGAAAAAAGGCATTGCACCGCCGTATCTATCCCCTTTGCGGCATCAATGAGAATGTCCGTATCCAGAACTGTTCTTTTCATCAAGCCTATTTCTGCTCCATTCTTTTTGTCTCATGTTTCGGACCCACTCAGAGCTGTCCTTCATATCCTCTCTGTCCTGCCACATTCCTATAAACGACTCTTTTTCCAGAGAGTGGGATTTTTTTTGATTTTTTTCCTGTTTTTCCTGTTTTTCCTGTTTTTCCGGGTACCGGGTTTTAAGGAATGCAACAAAATCCATCACTTGTTTTTGTGCTTCTGGCGGCAGGGATACAAATTCACGAATCAGTGCTGAATCTTTCATGCCTCCCCCTTATTCTTAAGGATTTCAAAGCTCTGTTTCTGTTCAAGGATATCACGCTGTTCTGGTGCTTTGAAAGGGTTAAAGTTTGTTTGTGTCAGAAAAGGGAAGAAGAGGTAAAATAAATTTACATAAAACGCAATTTTATTCTTGACAATCTGAAACCAAAACACCAAAGTCAATAAAAGTGATTATAAAGATTTTTTTAGTTTTTAAGTGTAAAACCCCTGCACGGCGGCCACCGTACAAGGGCTGAAAACAACACAGAGCGCATTACAGAAAACCTTAACCGTTTTTTAATTCTTCCAATATCCGGGGGAGATCATGACCACAAAAATCAAGACCGATACGGCACCTGCTGCACCCGTAAGGAATGAAACCTTCAGGGGAACCCACGGGCATCCTGCACGAAGGGCAATAAAC
>NZ_JAPFPW010000053.1 GCF_026155325.1 Desulfobotulus pelophilus
GCTCAACAACCAAATAGCTGTCCTATGGTTATACCCAGCTCACAGCTTCATAATTCAAGATTACATATCATTTTACAGGATAGAGGACGTACCTCTCCAAAATCTTATATCAGCATATCCCGGCGCACTGGACACTATGACCATAGGATTCACTACTACCCTGCAATCGAATGAGACGGGCCTTCTTTAATTACATTGAACTCTTTTTTAACTCTACGAGACATAAGATGATACACAATAAGACTAAAAAATGTACTTCCAAGTACCGCAATCAATCCTAACCCCCACCGTACCTGCAAAACCCAAATATCATGCTCTTCCTGCCTGTGCGGCAGTACCTCCTGTGAAGGTGCCAAAACGGCAGCTAGCAAAAGAATCAAATTAAACAAAACACCAAGAGACATAAACCCAATAAAAACAATACGTGCCCAATTTTTTCTTCTGAACAATCCAACAGAGCTGATAAAAACAAAAAAAATCAACAAAGATAAGCTAAAACTAATATAGTCAATATACGTAAAAATATATTTCTGAAGACTGGTAGCAGCAACCGTTCCTTGCATTCGCATAACATACATTCCACCCGAAAGGTATGCTATTATGGTCTGATACAAATCAAAACAAAACATTAAACCGCTCAGCACCATAAAAGTAACACCTAGAATCGTTACAAAAATTGACTTTTTCGTTTTAGCCATAATAAGCTCAAATGCCCCATTGGTCTGATACAAGATTAAAAAATTAATATCTTTTTCTACTCGATACAAACTACAACCCCTGATCTTTCAAACAAAAACAAAACCTTATGCATTATTCACAAACATCTTAAAAAATATTGATGCCACACAAAAAAACGCCAGAATCAATCCATTGACCTTACAAGGCGTACGTTCTCAAAATTAATTTCTTTTGTAATTCGAAATACCCCCCCATTATAAAATGAGATAATCCAAGCTGCCGTTTCATCATTAAAATCAGTTGTAGACGACCAGTAACCATCGCTACCAAGATCGACAGGTGTCTTTGGAAACACATCTCTATCAATTACAGAAAAATGAGACTCACCTATGCACCCCCCCTCGCTTAACCCCGCTTCTAATTCTCGCGCATAAAATTTATCATCAACAAATGCCATACGTATTCCTGAACTACAATATACAAGGGAACTTAACTCCTCAATGGAAGGCAAACGCCAGCCTTTTTTTTCTGCCATAGACATTGCTGCGTACCAATTGATTTTTTCTGCTTCTCCAGCACAGGTTTCTCCATCCCAGATCTGTCCAATACTACACCGCATCCATTCCAAGCCTGTATTAAGATCGATAACAGTACCGTCACTATTTATTTGATATTTTTTAGGCTCCTGCTTAATATATATTTTTTCTACCCTGTCACAGCCACAGATAAAAAAAATACATATACAGATCCATACTCTCATAGATACACTCTCCCTTTTTTGCTACGGCAAGGTTTCTTCACAGCATTCTTCTCGAATATTAGTTACCCTGCCACGATCACTGAATAATGCGTCAACCCCAAAATCCACACCTTGAATAAGACTGAACCCAGAATCACAGGCTCTACCCAGACAAATTTCCCCAAGACTGCCCCCAATAGGTCCTATACCAACTGTACCACCCATTATACTTGCCCTCCCAGCCAACCAACTGATATCATAAACGTTAAATATAGTTGAAAGATTAACAGCACTGAAGTGAACGCCAATTCCTTTACCAGCTAATTCTGCCTTGTAATCCGCAACCAGCCTTACCCATCTGCCTTTACTCTTTACACAGTCTAGCGTTTCAAGTTTACATTCTAACCTTGCCACACTAAAATGAACCCTTAAATGCCCACGAGCTTCGAGCTTACAGGTCGCTAAAATTCTTCTTCCATCCGGATCAATAAAATTTAAAGGATTGCTGAAAGCATACCCATAAAGATTTACATCTCCCCCCTCCAACCCTATCGGATCCACCCTGAGATATCTCCCCACCTCAGGATCATAATATCTCCACCAGTTGTAGTGCAGCCCCGTCTCTTCATCCTCGTACTGCCCAGGGAACCGCAGGGGATTTTTTACCCTCGTTCCCCCAGCCACCATGGCCCTGCCAAAGCTCTCATACTTTGCCTCCCAGACCACAGCGCCGGAGCTGGCGGTGAGCATCTGCGGGGTGCCGAGGTGATCGTTATGGTACCAGTAATAATGCCCGGCTTCCTTAAGGTAGAGGGGGTCCGTTCCCCAGATGCCCTGCGGTTTCCAGCCAAAGCTCCGGATTTCGCGGCCAGAACCGTCAAGCTCCGCCACAAGGCCTTCATCGCTGTAAACAAACCAGGTTTTCTG
>NZ_JAPFPW010000054.1 GCF_026155325.1 Desulfobotulus pelophilus
TGTTAAGAGACACGTTATATTGAATCCTTAGGGGACACGAGTTTTACGATCTGCCTCCAACCTAATGCGGTATGCTGTCACCTCTAACCAGGGAGGTGAAACATGGCAGACCGCCGACTGACTAAGGAGGAAATCGTGACCCTGAACACATTGATTGAAAAGAAGGCATCCAACAGTGCCATTTCCCGGATTATCGGGACCTCTGAAGGAGCGGTTCGGTATCATCGTAAAAAGCAGAGCCTCATTTCACCTACCAATGGAAATGCCAAAGAATCCAAGGCTATGACGTATGAAGAACTTATTTCGGACTGGATGGAGAAAGCCGCAGCGGACAAGCGGCCTGCCAATATCCGGGAGCTTCACGAACATCTGGTTCTCCATTACGGATACAATCACTCGTATAAGTCTGTATTACGGTATGTTCGCAAAAAATATCCCCGTCCACCTATCCGTACCTACCGTCGGGTAGAACTGGCACCGGGAGCCCAGTCCCAGACGGACTGGGGAGAGTTTCCGCAAGTATGTATCGGTGGGGTCTGGAAGAAGCTCTATGCCTTCATCCTGGTGCTGTCCCACTCCCGTATGTGGGCTGCTGTCTGGAGTGAGAGCATGGATCAGCTCCACTGGCATCAGTGCCACAACGAAGCTTTCCGCCGCCTGGAGGGCATCCCGGCGGTTAATCGGATCGACAACCTGAAAACCGGTGTTGCAAGCGGGGCAGGAGCCACAGGTGTCATCAATGCAGCCTACAGCAGCTATGCCCGAAGCGTGGGATTTCATGTGGACCTCTGTCCGCCCCGTTCCGGCAATGCCAAGGGCAAAGTCGAGGCCAAGGTCAAGCAGCTCAGAAAGCTGCTTCCCATCACCAGGCGTGAGTGGTCTTCCATCAGAGAGCTGCAGCATGAAACGGATCAGGCCATAGAACGCTACGCAAAGAATACCATTTGTCCTGCAACAGGAAAAACCATTCATGCGAGTTGGCAGGACGAAATTCCGTTACTACGCCCCCCAATGCTGCTACCAGAGCCCTTTGATAAGGTCGTGAGCCGTGTTGTTCGTCCAGACTGCTGCGTGTTCTTTGAAAACCGACAATACACTGTACCATTTCAGCTTGTAAAAGAGCTGGTGGAGGTCCGTGGATGCGCTGACCGTGTCCAGATTCTGGCCCATGGCAAGGTTGTCATAGAATATCCAAGACATACAGAAGAACGGATTCTCATTGACAGAAAATGCTATGAAGGCCCTGCAACAGACCGGGTATTACCGCCACCTCCCCAGGGTAAACTGACTTCCCGCCTGGAAGAAATTATGGCATCAGGGGTTGAGGCCCGTTCCATAGACTATTACGCAGCACTTGCGGAGGTGGCCAGATGACAGCAAGAGCCAGAACCGAAGTGGATTCCATCCGTTCAACCCTTGTGGACCTTGGTCTCAACTTTGCAGCAGAAAACCTTACGGAGCTTCTCAGCGAATCTGTCAGAAGGCAGATGCCTGGGCATGAATTCCTGGGAAGGCTTCTTGAGACAGAGATTGCACAACGGGAAGAGCGGCGTATTGAAAGAACCTTACGACTCTCCGGTCTGCCTGTGGGATACACACTGGGCAATTTTGATTTCGCCTTCCAGCCAGCTATTGATAAGGCACGGATTGAGACTCTTGCCACCAGTGCCTACATTCGACAGAACGAAACCATTCTCATCCAGGGACCTCCCGGCACAGGAAAGACTCATTTGGCCGTTGCCCTTGGCGTTAAGGGTATTGAGCACGGATTTTCTGTGGCATTTTATACTCTTGAAAGCCTCATACATGCAGCAAGACAGCATGCGGATCGACCACTGCAGCGTATGAAGAGTGTCAAATACCTTAAATCATCTCTTCTGATCATTGATGAAATGGGCTTTCAACCCCTTTCCAGAGAAGAGGCCTCTCTGCTGTTTCGTGTCATCAACTACCGCTATGGTCGTGGGAGTATCATCATTACGACCAATAAGGCCGTCAAAGACTGGCCAGAGATCCTGGCGGGGGATGAGGTCATGACCACGGCGGTTCTGGATCGGCTGCTGCACAAGAGTCATGTGCTTCACATTAAGGGACGGTCCTATCGGCTGAAAGATCTTGAAAAAATGTTGGCTGGACCCCATCCGTCCGCCCCTCCTTGAATGTATGAAGTTCGGAGGGGCGGACGGGTGGAACAACCGTGCTGAAGGATGTAGAATCCAAATTTATTATAGGGCAGAATCGTAAAAACTCCTGTCCCCTAACTTCGTAAAAAGTCGTGTCCCTTGACA
>NZ_JAPFPW010000055.1 GCF_026155325.1 Desulfobotulus pelophilus
CATTGTGGCAAGTCCGAAACTTGAGATTTAAAGCTCCGCTGTTTTGTGGTGGTGGAGCTGAAGGCCGGAAAGTTCTGTCCGGGCCATGTCAGTCAGCTCACCATGTATATGAATATCGTCGATGATATACTTCGCCATCCGGATGATAAACCGACCATCGGCCTGCTTCTTGTAAAAGATAAAAATCATACCGTTGTCAAATACGCCCTTGCGGGCAATACAAAACCCATAGGCGTTGCCGGGTGGGAACAGCAGATAACGGACTCTTTACCGGAAGATCTCAAGCCAAGCCTCCCTTCCATTGAGGAAATTGAGAAAGAACTGGACAGGGATGGGGAATAGAAAGGAGGTGCGGCATGAAAATACAGTTTGATCCGAATCTGGATTTTCAGAAGCAGGCCATAGAGTCCGTTACAGCTGTTTTTGAAGGTCAGGAGATATGCAGAACCAATTTCACGGTTGCCCCTTTGCAGCACAGCCGCCAGATGGAATTTTCCGGCATGGTGGAAAACAATCTGGGCATAGGAAACCGCCTGAAACTTTTGCCTGAAGATATCCTTAATAATATTCGCCGGGTTCAGTTGAAGAATGGACTGGCTCCTTCGGAAAAAATGGATTCCATGGATTTCACCGTGGAGATGGAAACCGGCACAGGTAAAACCTATGTGTATCTCCGTTCCATTTTTGAAATGAACCGCCTGTATGGTTTTACCAAGTTTATTATTGTTGTGCCCTCCATAGCCGTCAAGGAAGGGGTTTACAAGTCCCTTGAAATTACAGCCGCACATTTCAAAGGACTTTATGAAAGTGTGAGCTTTGATTATTTTGTCTATGATTCCGGAAGGCTTTCCGATGTAAGAAATTTTGCCACCAGCCCGGACATACAGATCATGGTCATCAATATTGATGGATTCCGGAAAAGCTTCACGGATCCTGACAAAACGAATAAAGCGAACATTCGTTTTCACGGCCGCATGGCTGGGGCAAGACCCATTGAATTCATACAGGAAACCAATCCCATCGTCATCGTTGATGAACCCCAGAGCGTGGACACCACGTCAAAAAGTAAAGAAGCCATTGCCTCGCTGAATCCGCTCTGTACCCTGCGGTATTCCGCCACCCATGTGGATAAACACCACATGCTGTACAGGCTGGATTCCGTTGATACCTATGAGCAGAAGCTGGTGAAACAGATTGAAGTTGCCGGCATTGAGGTAAAAGACGGGCACAATAAAGCCTATAGCAAGCTTCTGGGGGTCAATAATAAGAAAAGCCCCATCACGGCGAGGATTGAGATGGATTGCCGCATGAAAAGCGGCAGCATCGCAAGAAAAGCTGTGCAGGTTACAAGTGGTTCTGATCTGATGGATACAAAATACGACGGAAATGGACAGGGGCGGAGTTCATGCGGAACAGATTCAGCAGTCTGTCAGTGTATATGATGCCCGGTCCTTTGAGCTTCCGGACCTGATCACATGGCTGCAGAACGATACCAACCTGACCCGCCGTACAATTGTTACAATCATTAAGGACAGCGGGCGTCTGGAATCGTTCAGAAACAATCCGCAGAAGTTTATAGAACAGGTTTCGGCAATCATAAAGCAGCAGATGCGCCTCTTTGTGGTTGACGGCATCAGCTATCACAGAATCGGTGACGACCATTATTATGCGCAGGAGCTTTTCAGTGATAACGAACTTTTTGGTTATCTTCAGAAAAACATGCTGGCAAGCACAAAATCGGTTTTTGACCATGTGGTGTACGATTCCGATATAGAGCTGGAGTTTGCCAGAGCCTTTGAGAGAAGCGATGACATCAGGCTCTATGCCAAGTTACCGGACTGGTTTAAAATTGATACCCCCCTTGGAACCTATAATCCGGACTGGGCCGTGCTGATTGAGGCGGATGGCAGGGAAAAACTCTATTTTGTGGTTGAGACCAAAAGCACAATATATGATGCAGAGCGCCGCCCAGGTGAAAATGCCAAAATCAAGTGCGGGAAGGCTCATTTTAAGGCCCTTGGTAATGATGTCGAGTTTGCTGTTACAGAAAATTTTGTGGGTTTTTCAGGAAAATACGTTTAATTGAGATGTAAAAGTTCAGCATGTCATGCAAAAAAGCCCGGCAAAGGTCTTTCCTTTTACCGGGCTTTTTTATGTCATACCCCTGCTTTTTATTGTTCCCCAAGCCCTGCTACGAGGTGGCGT
>NZ_JAPFPW010000056.1 GCF_026155325.1 Desulfobotulus pelophilus
CCTGAAAGTCGGATAAAGCGTACACTATTTGGTACCCACTCCCAAGCACTTTAAAAAGAGCCTGTCTCTGGCCACTGATTCGGTGGACCATCGATAGCTGCCCATGGCGGTCTGTACCTTTGTGGTTTCAACACAGTCGAACCAATCCAGGATCTGAGCGAGAGAACGTTGCGCAAGCCAGTTTTCCAGCTGCTTTTCGAGCTTGATAAGAGATTTGGTTTTTTCGGGGTCTTTTTTTCTGAGCCTGGCCTGTACGGCCTTTATTTTTTTCATCAGGAAGCAATGATAGCCAAGCGAGATAAATTGTGTGAATTGCCTTCCTCGCAGATTGTCCGGGTACCATGTGCGTGGCCTGGCACCGTCGAGTCTCCCCTTTTGTACGGCAAAAAGTTCTTCGATTTTTTCACGCAGCCGATAGTTTTCAAGTGCTGTAAATGTATCCATAGACTGATTGCTGACAAGGGTGAAGTAGCCAAAATACTTCTTTGATTCCGTAATGGCCTTATCATTGAATCCCACCTTCAGCTGTCCACCACGCCCCTTTCTGGAACAGGTCAGGTACTTGTCTATTTTCTTTTGCGCTGATTCTGTGAACTCGGTTTGTCCTTCTTCTATTTGCGCCTTCAGTTCAAACAGGTCCTTACGGAAGACGAGCTCTTTTTTAGCTTTGTTGTCTGGGGAATAGAACACATGCACATACAAACGGCGCGAGAACAATTCTTTTTCACCGGCGACCTTGTCATTGCGTGATCGCTGGCGTGCTCGGCTGAACTGATGCATTCTGAGTGAAGTTGCCCCGCAGATTGATGGGTCGAATGGACAAGTACTGGACATTCCTTCAAGCGTTGTGCGGAGCGCATCAATTGCTTCTCGGACCCAGATAATATTTGGATCAACCAAGGTCAGAAACTTCATATTTTGCAAGGCAAATTCCATCATGTTCTTCTGGCTGTAGTAGCCGTTATCGGTGACTATCAGAGGTTTTTCCAGATTGAGACACTTGAGCTGTGTCAGAGTGTTTTCAATGGAGATAACATCCGGAATATTACCGGGCTGCTTAGTGAAGGCTATGGGTTCACGAGCCTTCACGGAATACAAGGTCAAAAGCTTGATCGTATTCAGTCCGTCGCCATCTTTATTGAATCCCTGCCGTGCCTCCGATTGATTTTCAGAGTAGGTCGAAACAGTGGTAGAATCAAACGCCAGCACAGGAGATTCTGCCAAGCGTGCCGCCCGAGCAGAAAAATAGCACTGAACGCCTTCTTCATTGCGCCCTACATCCTTAAACAGCTTACCATAAACGTCTTCAGAGATTGCTTCACGATATGGAAGGGGGTGCATCACCTGCCAACTCTCAAGGCGCGGCAGCGTGTTGCCACCGGAACCGATCCAGTAGCGTGCGACAGATAGAATTTTTGCCGCATCACCCTCACTAAATGAAGCACGTACATCATCATCAATTCCGGAAGCCTTGCCAACCCATTCCAGGATGTCCGTTAGCCCAGTATGCTGACGGGTTGCATCGGCAATACCTCCTTCGCCTTTGTTTTTTTTGGGACGAGTCACTACTACTTCTTGTGTTCCTTGCTTGATTTTGCCCTTGAGCTTCTGGCTTACCGTATAGGTCTTTTTGGCCTTTTCATCGTAGGCCGTAACCCTTTCATAGATATAAATATCTCCATTCGCACGCTTTTCACGTCGTTCACCGATGTGAGTTTTTCCTGTTATTGGTTTAGCCATGCGTAAATCCTTCTTTAAAGTGTACGCATAACCATAATGCGCACACGTAAAAAAAGCAAGAAAAAAGCACGGTTTTTCAACTAAACCGTGCTTTTTCTTGCTTTTTTGGGCTTAGAATGTACGCTTTATCCGATTTTCAGG
>NZ_JAPFPW010000057.1 GCF_026155325.1 Desulfobotulus pelophilus
CGGGCCATGGATTGCCGTAGCGTTCGGGCCACATGAACTTGCAGGGTGGAAGACCTGTAAGTTCCGATAATTTAAGGGCTATTTCAGGCTGTGGTCTATGATCCAAGCGGCGCAGCTTGTAAATCATTGTGGAGCACCTGCCTACCATATTGCCGATGAGTATGTTTTGACGTGTCCTGTTCATAGAGTTTGTATAGTGGTGAATACTATTAAAATCAAGATTTTTTTTAGTATGGTTTGAATTGAATTCAATTTTTTTTCCACACTCTTCAGGTTTAAGCGTGTAAAAGGTCTGTATGAACGAAGAGAAACCACACATATGCCAACTCATAGACAGACAGCTCCGGGAGCTGAGAATCCCACCCAAAGCCCTTGCTGCCGATCTGGGCGTGTCTGTTTCTGCTGTATCCCGCTGGCGGAAAGATATTGTTCCCGAATCCGCCAAGCTGCCTGCCATATGCGCCTTTCTCCAGATAGACCCTCAGGAGCTGCTGTCTCTGTCCCAGCCGGAAGAGGGGTTTCTTCCGGCTGTCTCCGCACGCCACGCTGAAGTACCTGATGATGTTGACTTTGCTTTGTCTCGTGGCAATGCGAAGGGAAAAAACATGGGGAGGACGGTTATGGATGTGTATGAGGAGAGACTGCAGGATATGCGGCTGGCTCTGGAACGGGCAGACAGGCGCAATGAGCGCCTTGAAGACAAGCTGGAGCGGATGGAGGAGCGCCTGGACAAACAGTCTGTCCGAATTGATTCCCTTCAGGCTGAAAATAAAGAACTCGTATCCCAGATAGCGGCCATAAAAACAGAAAATGCCGCCCTTAGGTCTGTGTTGCCTGACTCGCTGTTGCCCCTGAAGGTTTCGGGGGAGTAATTGCGGCACGTCTTGCCATCGCACCAGAGGGTCGCGGTGAAGGGGGTCGTCGTCGGCAGGCGGCGTCTGTGCTTGTGGAACGACGGTCCGGCACTGGCCGCAGGCGAAGGGGTTCCTTTGTGCCGGATGTTCTGGTGGCGTGTCGCCGGATCAGGGACGCACTGGTGGAGTGGACCCGGGAGCATGGCGGCACGGATGTGGCTCGTATTATTTCGGATGAAGAGCGTATTCTTGAGGCGCACTGGGAAATGTGGAAGCATGTTCTTGGTTATGACATTCGGGAAATTCATAAGGCGGAAGATCTCTATATCAGTCCGGAAGAGCGTCAGCAGATTCGGGATGAAGTGAGAAGGGACGGGTCAGCAAGGAGGGTTGCCCGTATTATCCGGGCAGATGGCACCGTACTGCGCATAGACATATTTATGATCCAAAAGAAGGCTCGATATCATTCATTCATAAAGATTTTGGAATAAAGGGTTTTGGTGCTCCCTCTATAAAGAATTAAAATTTTTGAAGTTTAGGATTTTGACAGGGCTTCTGCGTGATGCAGAGGCTTTTTTTTTGTCCTGAAATTAAAAAACGTATTTTTTTCTTGACTACAGCTAAAAAATCTTTAAGTATGGTTTTTAATAAAGTTCAAAAATGTTTAGGTTGTAAAAATTGCCCAAGGAAAGGGGGGAAAACAAACATGAGCCGGATATCCGCTATCTATCTTCCAGCCACCTGGAGAAACACAACCAGTTTCAATTCCGAGACCGGGCATATGGGCCTTGGTTTTGATCTGGCTGGCGGCGATGTCTTTAGAATTTCCATTGATGAGACCCATGCCCGTCATGTAGCAGAAACGATCTTGTGCCAACTGCCGCGCACAACATCTACCGCACCCGCAAGAAATGAAACCTTCAGGGGAACCCACGGGCATCCTGCACGAAGGGCAATAAAT
>NZ_JAPFPW010000058.1 GCF_026155325.1 Desulfobotulus pelophilus
TCATAAAAAGCCTCTTTCTTTAGTGGATTCGATGGTTTAGGCGATTGTCTCATACACTAAATTAAGGGGCGTTTACATATGAAAAATCTACGACTTTAAGACTTTATCATTTAAAATCAAAGCATTGTGGCAAGTCCGAAACTTGAGTTACAAGACAAACTATTTATACTCTCAACGATAACTAGTGATATATATATCAATAAAAACGGAAACTTACTCGGCAAACCCCCTACTATTTCAGATCTGAATACAACGACCATCTTTATCTCCGTCGAGCGAAAAATGAACTTTTTAATAAGAATTACGATTAAACATCAAAGCTCCAATCCTTCTCCCAGACAAGCAAGATAACCATGCAAAAACAAACAAAAAAAAGTACACCAATAAAAGAGATAAACAATGCTTAATAAACTCTATAAAATAACCGCTATTTTGTAACAAATGAAAAATCAACTCATCTATCATGAAAAAAAAAGGAAATGCACGATTAGCTATAAAAAAAATCAATAAATGAAAGACATTCAGCTGAAAAAAAACACCTAAAACGAGTGCAGTTATAAAAATTGAAACCGCTTCAAAAAAATGCATACTAGCATACAAAATAATTTTATCAGAAAATACAAACCCAAAAAAATCCTTAGCAAACAAATAAATATCTGGGAAATAAATAAAACGTAATATGTTCAAGTGCAGAAACCAAGATACAAAACCAACCAGAGCCCAAAGAAACATCACCAAAAACTCTTGCTTATCAAAAATTATCTTCATAAAATAACTCCACACATTAAAAATACACTGGTATACTGCCTGTTGAATTTGAATCATAAGCTTGAAATAGGTCGTCTAAAATGGCCTCAAATTTTTGCCCGGTTTTTATCCGCTTATCAAACAGCTTTCACTGCATATTTTTTAGAGTAGCTATCGATACCACCTCTGCCTTTGGCCGACAGTCAGGTGGAGGCTACTTAAAACCGGTAAAAAACAGCTTTTTGATAGGCTTTAGACGGCCTAAGCTTGAAATGAAGCATGGAGCCGGAGGCTATATCAACATTTTTAGCACCCCTTATCATCACAACACCTAGAATTATCACCAACATCATTGGCAATATTTTGACACTGAATATACCAGTGCCTAGCTCTTTCAAGACACATACCAGAACCTAAAGTTGGAATAAACGTACAATCATTAACCATTTCATTATAACTATCTTGACAATATTTGAAGTAATCGCACGGAGGGGGATTTGGGGGCACAAAATACCTTTTTATCTCCCGAGGAATCCTATCCCGCGGAATCTTAGTTCCCATCAAACCATAAGCATCTATATAATTCTCAGGATTACTAAAAGCATATGCATAAAGGTTAACATCTCCCCCCTCCAACCCAATCGGATCCACCCTGAGATATCTCCCCACCTCAGGATCATAGTACCGCCACCAGTTGTAGTGCAGCCCCGTCTCTTCATCCTCATACTGCCCAGGGAACCGCAGGGGATTTTTTACCCTCGCTCCCCCATCCACCAGCGCCCTGCCAAAGCTCTCATACTTTGCTTCCCAGACCACAGCGCCGGAGCTGGCGGTGAGCATCTGCGGGGTGCCGAGGTGGTCGTTGTGGTACCAGTAATAATGCCCGGCTTCTTTCAGGTAGAGGGGGTCCGTTCCCCAGATGCCCTGCGGTTTCCAGCCAAAGCTCCGGATCTCGCGGCCGGAACCGTCAAGCTCCGCCACAAGGCCTTCA
>NZ_JAPFPW010000059.1 GCF_026155325.1 Desulfobotulus pelophilus
TCCGGTTGTGGTTTTCATTGGCTGTTGTCATTAAGGTCTCTAACGACCGTAAGGAGGGCCGCCTTTTGTGGTACATACAGCCCTGTTGCCAAAGTATAGGCCCCAAAAGAGCGACATTTACCGCTTGTGCCTTAGATTCGCGTGGATGAGTGTTCTTTTCGTCTGATCCGACCATGATTTTGCTTGACGGGCTGAAGAACGCCGTTGGGTACAGAAGCAGGAAGCTTGTGGAAAAAAGCATCGTGGCGGGGTATTCAGGAAATCTCCGTTTTGTTTCGTCCCTTGTTGTGCGCCTTGCCATGGGCTTGCCCGTTTTTGTTCCGGTCGCCACCGCTTTTGTCTTTCGGCTGGCATAAGACTGATATATCAGAGAAAAAATTCATGGGCTGCTTGTGCCGCACCCTTTAAAAAAACAGTATCTTACTTGAAAACGCCTCCTTTTTGATTGCGGTGCAACACAAAAAACAGCGTTCATTGTTGACACGGTATTCCTCTTGTGCGTTCTATGTTAGAACAAAAATTCAATCAAAGGATGCGCCTATGGAATGCCCAAAATGCGGGTATATCCGCAAGCACGGAGATCCATTCCCAGAGTATGAATGCCCTGTATGCCGGGTAGTGTATGCCCGGTATAGAGGATCGGCCAGCACGTCAACAGGGGGTGAAACCATGGACGATAAGAATGAAATGTACCGGGAGTATAAGGCCCTGAAAAGAAAAGTCTGGCTGCTGAACGGCTCCCTTGTGCTGGTGGTTGTGCTCAGCCTTCTTGTGGTCATAGCAGGAACCTATCTGCAGACGAAGGCCTGAGGCAGAAATGGCGGGTTATCCGGATCCACCCGCCATGGCTATCTGAAAGTACAGCTCTTCTTGAACGGCCGGTGGCATAAAGTGTTCATACTCATGGGCGGGCCGTTCCCAGGGCTCCGGAATGTTGCTGGGAAACATGGAAGGGGAAAAAAATCCCTTTTCGGGATGGTCGGCCGGAAAAGGCTGGGACCGGCTCCGCCAGATACGGGTGTGCGGCTCCAGCCACCAGTATATCTGCCTGTTCGGTTCTCCGGTGGCTAAAAAAATGGAATCGTCTTTCAGCCGTTGCCTGTTCATCATTTCCTGCAAGGCTTCTTTCAGGCGCGGGCTTTGTATGTAACCTTCCGCGAGGGTGGCATCATCCGGCAGGGCGTCTTCTCCTGTGCCGGGAACGGAAACGCCGGAAACCTTGCGCGAGTAGGTTGTTTTGATCCCGACTTCCACAGGTCCCCATTGAGACCCCTTATAAGCCCCTCCCGGGAACTCAAATCCTCTGGGATTCGGAGGACGCTCTTTGAGTTCCACTCCCTCCGGGCCGGCAAGGGTTATGGTCGCTGGCGGTGGATAGGGTGCGGTGAAACGGATCCATTCCACCACTACGGCCGTATGCTCGCTTTTAAGGGTTACCATTTGGTACGGTTCTTTGGGAACGGGCTCATGGCCCGGTGGTGCCTGCAGATTGAACAGGGTTTTGTTGTGCATGGCCAGAATCTCAGCACGGTGAAATGAGTATCGTTCTCTGTGGCTGGTGGCGGTTGGGGTATTGGCAAAGGAGATATACACCCGCCGTATCCAGCTCCGTTTCGGCGTTCCGCAGCCGGGCTTCTTCCTCTGCCATGCCATC
>NZ_JAPFPW010000060.1 GCF_026155325.1 Desulfobotulus pelophilus
TGAAGGCGTATATTGCCGGAAACGGATAAAAGGAGCCTTCCCTCCGCAGAAGAATCGGAGCGAACAGGCAGTAAGCGTTGAATGAAGAAACGAAGCACAAGGAATCGTGAATGGGTACAAGGATCTGGTACAGTCTGTATGATCGTCTTCTGCATGAAAAGGCACTGCAAGAGGCGTTCAGGAAAGTAAAGTCTGCGAATGGCGCTCCCGGTATAGACGGGCAGTCCTGCAAAGACTTTGCCCTCGGACTGGAAGAGAACATTCACCATCTCTTGAAGGAACGGAAGGAGAAAAGCTATCAGCCGGAACCCGTGAAGCGGGTTGAAATCGCTAAACCCGATGGAGGCATCCGGAAGATAGGCATTCCGACAGTCCGTGACCGTGTGGTCCAGCAGGCGCTGAAGAACATACTGGAACCGATCTTTGATCCGGAGTTTCACCCTTCAAGCTATGGCTACAGGCCGAAGGTGGGAGCACACGACGCCATTGCCAAGGCGACGGCGTTCATGCGGAACTACGGATTGACCCAGGTTGTGGATATGGATTTGAGCAAATGCTTTGATACGCTGGATCACGACCTGATCATTGAAGCCGTACGAAAGAGGGTCAAGGATGGAAGCATCCTTACTCTTTTACGGAAGATGCTGGAAAGCGGCGTTGAACTATCCGGAGTGTTTGAGGAAACGGAGGTGGGGAGCCCACAGGGCGGTGTTATCAGCCCGCTTCTTGCCAACATCTATCTGGATGCATTCGACCAGTTTATGAGGAGGCGGGGACATCGGATCGTTCGTTATGCGGATGATATTCTGATTTTCAAGGCCAGCAGAGCTGGAGCAGAAAACGCTCAGGAAGTAGTGAGCACTTATCTGGAAAAAGACCTGAAACTGACGGTGAACCGAACCAAGACTCACATAACGAGTCGGAGGCAAGGCGTTCCATTTCTCAGTGTGCGTATTTACCCGAGATACATTGGGATAAAGGAAGAGAGGATAAAGGCTTTTAAGGAGAAGGTGAGACGCTGCACCCGGCGCAATACGCCTGTAAACATGGAGAAAATCATCAGGGATCTGAATCCGCTTCTGCGTGGTTATGCCAACTACTTCAAGGTTGCAAACTGCAAAAAGCTGTTTGGATCTGTGATGGCATGGATACGAAGGCGTCTGCGTGCAATCCAGATGAAGCAATGGAAAAAACCAGCAAGCCTTCACAGGCGACTCAGGCAACTGGGTTATAAAGGAGACTTTCAGTGTATCCGAATGAGCTCATGGAGAAATGCCGCCTGCCAACTCAGCCACTGGGCCATACCCAATAAATGGTTTGAAAAAGCAGG
>NZ_JAPFPW010000061.1 GCF_026155325.1 Desulfobotulus pelophilus
GGCAAAGCGGTTTTCGCCGGAGAGGAATTCCTGCAGGGTTCCGTCCGGAGCCTTGGATTCCAGAACAAAGGGGTTTTTGC
Organism: Desulfobotulus pelophilus; assembly: GCF_026155325.1. Lineage (NCBI taxonomy): Bacteria > Pseudomonadati > Thermodesulfobacteriota > Desulfobacteria > Desulfobacterales > Desulfobacteraceae > Desulfobotulus > Desulfobotulus pelophilus. The sequence continues at coordinate 81 of NZ_JAPFPW010000061.1, forward strand.
CCTCTTCTTCCAGCATGGGATTGTAGCGGTAGAGCGGCCAGTATCCGGACTGTACGGCCAGTTTCTGTTCTTCCTGGGTTTTGCCCATACCCTTTTTGATGCCCTGATTGATGCAGGGTGCATAGCAGATGATGATGGAAGGTCCGGGGTAGTTTTCCGCTTCCACAAAGGCTTTGAGCACCTGCTGCTTGTTGGCGCCCATGGCAACGGAGGCCACGTAGACATATCCGTAGCTCATCATCATACGGCCGAGGTCTTTTTTGGCCGTTTTCTTACCGGATGCGGCAAATTTTGCAATGGCCCCCGTAGGCGTTGCCTTGGAGGACTGCCCGCCGGTGTTGGAGTAAACTTCCGTATCCATGACAAGGATATTAATGTCTTCTCCGGAAGCGAGAACATGGTCAAGACCGCCGAAACCAATGTCATAGGCCCATCCGTCACCACCGAAAATCCAGTGGGATTTTTTCACAAAGAGATCAGCCTGGTCCAGAATCTGGTCGATGAGATCGTGGGCCGGTGCCGTTGCCAGGGCGGCTTCCATACGGCGTCCTGTGACGGCGGACTGTTTGCCGTCCCACATGGTATCCAGCCAGTCCTGCATGGCTGTCTTAATTTCAGCATCCAGATCCAGTTCAAGGGCTTCTTTGACCAGCAGAGCCACACCTTCACGGCGATGCTTGACGGCAATCATTTTGCCGTATCCGAATTCAGCCGCATCTTCAAAAAGGGAGTTGCCCCAGGTGGGTCCATGGCCGTCTTCGTTGGTGCAGTAGGGTGCGCTGGGCGCGCTGCCACCCCAGATGGAGGAACAGCCCGTGGCGTTGGAGATGAACATGCGCTCACCAAAGAGCTGGGTGAGAAGTTTTACATAGGGGGTTTCGCCGCAGCCTGCGCAGGCACCGGAGAACTCCATGAGCGGCTGAACAAACTGGGAACCTTTCACGGATTCTCTGTTCATGATACCGGCCTTGAAGGGCACGGTGAGGGAGAATTCGTGGTTGGGTACTTCCATTTCCGTCTGGGTTTCCAGGGGCTTCATGACCAGAGCCGGTGTCTTGGCAGGGCAGATGTCGGCACAGTTGCCGCAGCCGTAGCAGTCAAGGGTATTGACCTGCATACGGAACTTCATGCCTTCCAGTTCCTTGCCCTTGGCTTCCATGGTTCGGAAGCCTGCGGGAGCACCTTCCAGCTCAT
>NZ_JAPFPW010000062.1 GCF_026155325.1 Desulfobotulus pelophilus
CGAAGGCCTTGTGGCGGAGCTTGACGCCTCCGGTCGCGAAATCCGGAGCTTTGGCTGGAAACCGCAGGGCATCTGGGGAACGGACCCCCTTTATCTAAAAGAAGCAGGACATTACTACTGGTACCACAACGATCACCTCGGCACCCCGCAGATGCTCACCGCCAGCTCCGGCGCTGTGGTCTGGGAGGCAAAGTATGAGAGCTTTGGCAGGGCGCTGGTGGATGGGGGAGCGAGGGTAAAAAATCCCCTGCGGTTCCCAGGGCAGTACGAGGATGAAGAGACGGGGCTGCACTACAACTGGTGGAGATATTATGATCCTGAGGTGGGGAGATATCTCAGGATGGATCCGCTTTATACTAACCAAATAGAAGGTATTGTTCGTATAATTTTTGCTGAACCCAGATATCTTTTAACATCTCAGGAATTGAATTGGTATTCTTATGTGTTAAATAACCCTTTGCTTTATTTTGATCCATTTGGATTGAAATCAATTAGAGATAGAATCAGGGATGCGTATGATAAGGTAAAAGATGCAGAAAATGTTAAGGTCGAATGTATGGGTTTGTTTAAGAATGGAGAGCTTGATTGTTGTAGTGAGGATTTAGATCAATGTTTAAAATGTACAAAGGCAATTTGTGAGGCACGTGGTCCGGTTGGATCTCCTCAATTTGGAGGATGTATTATTCCTCTTCAAAATGTATGTAGTGTTTGTTTGGGTTATTAATTATGAAAAATAAAGCATTAGAAATAGCTAGAATCTTATTTGCAATGTTTTTAGTAGTGGTTTTGCGGTATGTGTTTTATTCGGTTTATGGTTATATTTTTGCAGAAAGTTTGAGCTGGGATGTTGGAGCAAGTATTTTTAACTTATGTGGCGCAACAAAAAATAGTTGCATGTCTTTTTTGTTGCATTTGTATTATTTGATGATAGTTGTTTTTTCTGCTACATTGTCTGTGTTTATTCCTGCCATATTGTATGGCTATTTTGTAAATATGTCTAGGCTTCAATATTTTTTTCTTGGTGTATTTGTTTATTTCGTAATGATTGTTTTTGACTTAGTATATTATTGTTTTGTTGTGAATGATTTGTTTGATTTATATCTTATTAGTTTTTTTCCGGTTTGGTACGGTGTTGCAGTAGGCGTAGTGTGGATTCTGATTTTCTATTTGTTATTTTTATTTGGTCGATATTTGAGTGAAAATCGGAAAAAAAAAGAGTCATCCATTTGAGATGCAGGATAATCGCTTTGTTTGCAAG
>NZ_JAPFPW010000063.1 GCF_026155325.1 Desulfobotulus pelophilus
ACCCGGAGGGTGGTTTCCTGATAGGCTGTTCGGGCTGTGATGCGGTTCGCCCAGGCCCTGGAAAGATAGGTGATGGCATCCAGAAGGTCTGTGGTGGTGGAGACCCCTTCCCTGTAGCTGTACTCCGTAACCCTGAGGTGTTCTTCCGCCTCATCCATACCGGCCTCGGCCACCCGGAGGTTGTTTTTGGCAACGTCTGCATCCAGAAGCAGGTTTTGGAGCTGTACATCGAGGCTGTCCAGTGTTTCTCTTTTTTCGTGATCAATACGGCTGATTTCAAGGCGGCTTTTCTGGACCAGAGCCGGTTTCTTCATGCCGTCAAAGAGATTGACGGAGAAGGAAAGGGTCAGCCGGGTTTCATCTTCCACATTATCGGAAAGATGGTAGTTATCAGCGGACTGCCCATGGGAAAGGGTGAGATCCGCCCTGGGCAGATAGGCACTTTGCGCCACACGCACGCTGTCTTCCGCCATGGCTCTCGTCAGATCCAGAATTTTCAGTTCACTGCGGCGCTGCCTCATCTGAACGGAAAGGGAGTCCACATTATCCAGTTTGCGAAGCTGCTGAAAGTCTGAAAAATCCAGGTCTGAAAGGGTGAGTGTAAGGCCCGATGTACGGGAAAGCTGGTTCATGGCTTTGTTCACAGCGGCATCGGCCCTTGTCCACGCCTGTTCCGCGTCATCCAGAACAACCTTGATTTTGAGATAATCCGCCCTTCGGATCACTCCCACTTCATGGCGGGTTCCGGCCTGTTCATACTCTTTCCGGTAAAGGGTGCGTGTGCTGTCTGCCACTTCCCTTTCGGCCAGCGCCTGATGCACACCAAGAAAGGCCAGAGCGGTTTCCAGACGCACATCCTGCCGCAATCCCTCCATAAGGGCCTCTTGTACTTCCACCCTCCTTCTGGCCGTATCCAGAGCGCCCTGATCACCGAAACCCGCAAAGAGGTTCCAGCGAGCGGCTATTTTCCAGGAAGCATTCTCATCATTTTCAAAGAGAGTGCTGTCTTCAAGGCGGTTGGCCGTGTAGCTCGCATCCACGCCGGGCATGAAGGCGGCGCGGCTTTCCCGTACCCCTTCTTCGGCCTGACGGCGGGAAATCTCATACATACGGAGAATATCCCGGTTTTCCAGAGCGGCATCCATGATTCTGCCAAGATCATAGGAACCGGCAGAAACGGGTGCTGGCAGCAGCATCACCAGA
>NZ_JAPFPW010000064.1 GCF_026155325.1 Desulfobotulus pelophilus
CTTCAGGGTCGGCGGAGTTTATCGGGATGTGGACGATAAGTTTGTGGAAAATAGCCGGGAGTTTATTAAAAGAATGCGAAAGCGGCTGGATATCTACCACAAACTGGTAACCGATAATATTATTTTCAGAAAACGAAGCGAAGGTATCGGAGTTATATCGGCAGAAATGGCCCGGAGATACGGAGTTACCGGAGCCAATCTGAGGGGTTCCGGCGTTGCTTATGATATCCGGAAGATGGAGCCTTATTCCATTTATCCCGAGCTGGACTTTGAAATCCCCGTGGGAAGCCGTGGAGATTGCTTTGACAGGTATGCCGTTCGTTTGAAGGAAATAGAACAAAGTCTTTGTATTATTGAGCAAACCCTGGACAGGCTTCCCGAAGGGGAGTTCCGGGCTAAAATACCGAAAAAGATAAAACTGCCCCCCAGGGCGGCAAGTTTTGCAGTGGAAGCGGCGAGGGGAGAGCTGGTTTACTATATGGTCGGTCAGGATTCAGATGTGCCTTACCGCCTGAAGGTCCGTGTTCCCTCCTATGCCAACCTGAGCCTTATTGCTGAACTCTGCCAGGGTATGCTGATCGCGGATCTGGTGTCCGTGATGGGAAGCCTTGACCTTGTAATCCCGGAAATCGACAGGTAGACATCACATGGATACTGCTTTTTTCCCACCTGAACTGTTGCGCATGCTGATAGCCGCCCTCTTTGTGGTCGCTGCTGTTTTTGTGAATGCCCTTTTCATGGTGTATGCGGAACGAAAAATCGCTGGTCATATTCAGCGCAGGCCCGGTCCCTATGAGGTTGGCTGGCATGGTCTGCTTCAGACACTGGTGGATGGTATCAAGCTCATGACAAAGGAGCTGGTTGTGCCGAGAACGGCCAACCGTCTTCTTTTCAGAATGGCTCCCCTTCTTGCTTTTACTCCTGTTGTGATGCCCTTTCTGGTGCTGCCATTCTCTGAAAATCTTATCATTATTGACCTGGATATCGGTCTGATTTTTATTCTGACCATGGCGAGCCTCAACGTAATGGCAATTCTTGTGGCCGGGTGGAGTTCGAATAACAAATATGGACTCTTTGGTGCCATGCGCTCCGTTGCCCAGAATATCGCCTATGAAATTCCCATACTTCTGTCCCTTTTGTCCGTAGTGCTGATTACCAATTCTTTCAGTATG
>NZ_JAPFPW010000065.1 GCF_026155325.1 Desulfobotulus pelophilus
TCAGGGTAGTTGTCACCTCATTCCGACCCAAAAATTTAACTTGGGGGCCTGGAGGTTGACATGTACTACTCTGAAATGTTCAAAGACAAAATGGTCTGCAGGATGACAGGCCCCGGTGCCATTTCCGCCGGAGCATTATCAAAGGAGATGGATGTATCTCCGTCAACCCTCTCCCGCTGGCTCCGTAAAGCTGGTCAACGCTGTACTTGCCCTGAAAGTCTCCCAATGAAAGAAAAACGCCCCCAGGACTGGACATCCGATGAGAAGCTGAATGCGATTATTGAGGCCAGCAAGATTGACAATGCGGATCTGGGGGCTTTTTTACGGGAAAAGGGCCTCCATGAAACCCATCTGGAACAGTGGCGTTTGCAGATCCTGAATGCTTTACAGATGAAACCTGTTACAGATACAAAAAACAAATCAAAATCATCAGATACTAAAAAAATACGGCAACTTGAAAAAGAACTTCAGAGGAAAGAATCTGCCCTTGCCGAGGCTGCCGCCTTACTGATCCTGAAAAAAAAAGCCCAAAAAATCTGGGGGGACGAGGACGGAAACATGGCCCCGAGGAGCGTAAAATGATACTCACCCTTATTGATGAGGCTGTAAAAAGCGGTGCCAGGCTTTGCAAAGCTGCCCATACCCTTGGCATTAATGCCCGGTCTGTCATGCGCTGGAAGAAGAATGCAGGGGGTGAAGATCAGCGATGCGGTCCTGCAAAATCCCCTAAAAACAAGCTTACAGAATTTGAAAAACAAGCTGTTATAGATACGGCCAATAGCTTAGAGTTCAGGGATCTTCCTCCAAAACAGATTGTGCCGATTCTGGCGGACCAGGGAATCTATATTGCATCGGAATCCAGCTTTTACAGGATTTTAAAAGAGCAGAATATGTTGCGCCACCGTGAATCTTCAAAACCCGCTGAGAGAAAAAAAACTGTAGAATATGCAGCAACAGGCCCCTGGCAGCTATGGAGCTGGGATATGACGTACATGAAAACCGATATCAAGGGACAATTCTTTTATCTTTACATGATTATCGATGTATGGAGCCGCAAGATCATTGCAGCAAGGGTTCATGAGAATGAGTGC
>NZ_JAPFPW010000066.1 GCF_026155325.1 Desulfobotulus pelophilus
TCCGTCCACTTCCTTCCAGAGCCTGCGGCCAAAGGGATCATAGCCATAAGAAGCGATAAGCCTGCCCGTTTCCGGCTCGCCAGCCCAGACCTCGCTCAGGCGGTCTTCGAGGTTATAGACATAGCTCGTAACAAGGCCTGCCGCAAACTTTCTGACCATGTTGCCGTTGGCATCGTACGCGTAGCTCACATCATCAAAGCCCGTCAGGGCGTTGTTGGCGTCATAGCGCCATTTGCCGTCCGTGATGTTCGAGCTTTTGCGATTGCCCACGGCGTCGTAGGCAAAACCTTCTTCTTTGACAGGCGTTGGATTGAGGGCCTCGGTGAGGCGATAAAGATCATCATAGCTGTAGGCATAGTCGCCGTGCTCGGTATTTTTTTCCTTCACATTACCCACCCGGTCAAAGCCGTAGCTCCTTTCAAGGCGGGTGTTGCCAGCGGGGTCCTTCACCTCCATGGCTTCAAGGCGCATGAGGGGATCATAGCTCTGGGTCTTTACCGTACCACCGGGAACGCTTGCCTTTGAGGGCCGGTTCCAGGTGAACTCATTTACCGTGAACATCCCGGCTCCGGGGATCACCACACCGGCAAGCTGATTGGTTTCATCATAAAGATAGCCCTGCGTCACGCCGTCCGGGCCGGTGTAGGATTTTTTGAGGCCGTTTTTGTAATAGGTGTAGGCCTGACTCACGGTGAACCCTGGAAGGCTTAAGACTTCTTCAAGCTTTCTGCCTGCGGCATCATAGGTGTAGGTGGCAAAGCTTTCGCCATCGTCATAGCCAGCAAGGCGGCCTGCCCCGTCATAGGAGAACGTGACCGTCTTTAGCGGTGAGGGACCTGCGTTTTCTCCAAAGTAGTGGATTTTTTCCAAACGCCCTGCATCGTCATATTCATAGCGGGTGCGCTGGTTTTTGGGATCGATGCGCTCAATCAGGCCGCCTGCGGCATCATAGGCGTAGCGAAGGTTCTGACCTCCGGGCCGGATCTCTTCCACCAGGCGGTTGTTCAGGTCATA
>NZ_JAPFPW010000067.1 GCF_026155325.1 Desulfobotulus pelophilus
TCCCTTGAAACAATTGCAAGAGTTTGCATGGTGTCTCCTCAGGCGGCGGGCCACAGGTAGTGAATATGGCCGGATTTGAGTTTGCGTTTCAAATTGGGATCCCGGAAACCGTGCTTTCTGGCCATGGTCCTTGTTCTGGCCATGGCCAGAGGGCGTTTGGGTTTGGCGGCCTGTTTTGCCTGCATCCGGTAAAAGGTGATGATGTGCAGGGTGTCCCGGCATCGGCTGGATATGACGCATAAATCTTCCAGTCGGTGCTGTATGCGGCCATTCCCGTTGGGCATGGCCACCCCGGAAGACAGCACGGCCAGCAGATGGGGCAGGCCGAGGCTGCGTTCCTGCATTCGGCGTTCGGCATGTTCGGTGAGGGAGACGTGCATGGGACCTCCTCATTTCTGATGGGTTTTCCGAAAAACCTGTTCCCAGACCAGACAGCGTTCCTTTGCCTCCCGTCTGGCCCTCTCTTTTTCCAGTGCCTCTCCGCAGGCTTCGTAGACCCGAGAGACCATCTCCATCGCGTCTGTTTTCATGATGCCTCCTGCATACTCAGGGTTCCCCTATCCAAAAAGGCCGACATCTGGTGCGCTCTCCCCCTATTCCAGCCAAATTCATAGGTGATGTTCAGGATGTCGAGAAGATACCAGAGCTGCCTGTCCGATACTTTTTCAGCCATAAATATCAGGGCATGGCCATCCGGTCCTATCAGTGCAGCGGTGGAGGGCGTTCGTTCAATCCTGCATTGTTTGGGGTCTGCGTAGATCATCCGGCACCTCCTGTGATGGTGTGGATATCCGTGCCGGTGGGTGGGAAGATCCAGCGGCTGTTTGTATCCGGCATCCGGGCGACTTCCGCCGCGGGGGCCATGGACCGGAGAAGATCTCCGGTGGTGCGGTGACGGCGTTTCAGGATGGCCATGACAGCCATGATTTCGCGCCGTCGTCCCTTCATTGAAAAGCCGTTGACTTGGATTGGGGTCATGGGTATTCTCCCTTTATTGTGGTTTTGTAT
>NZ_JAPFPW010000068.1 GCF_026155325.1 Desulfobotulus pelophilus
GCGTTCTCAAAGGAGCCTTTATTTTCCTTGCAGACCTTGTTCGTGAACTGTCAGTTCCTTGTTCCATTGACTTCATAGGCGCTTCCAGCTACGGCAAAGAAAAAATGAGTTCCGGCCATGTCCGCATAACAAAAGATGTGGATCTTGATCTGGAAGGTACACACGTCATTTTAGTGGAAGACATTGTGGATACAGGCCTGACCCTGACACACCTTGCCAAACATCTCCAGAATCGTGGCGCAGCCTCTGTAAAAATCTGCACCCTGCTGGATAAACATGAGCGGCGGGAAAATATTGTCTCTCTGGATTATGTCTGTCACAGTATTCAGGAAGGCTTTATTGTAGGATACGGCATTGACTATGCAGAACAGTACCGTCACCTGCCAGCCATCTATCATATCAAATCCTAAGGAGAGGACCGCTGTATGATCATCACGTGCGAGGCTTGCACCGCCCGATTCCAACTTGACGATCATTATATTCAGCCCACGGGCACCCGGGTACGATGCGCAAAGTGTCGGCACGTATTTACAGCCTTTCGGGAACCCGAGCCCCTGCCTTTCTCATCAGAGCCGGAGGATGATTTTCTGAATATCGAAGATATCCAGAGAACAGACACCATCCCCCCATTAACGGATGCTAATTCCCTCCACACCGACTCCGAAGAATCTCTCCCGGACCTTGCTCCTCTGTCTGTTCCAGATGCATCCGACACGCAGATTATTTCCTTACCCAACAGCATGAAGCCCCAGAAAAAGACTTCTGAATATAAACACGCTCCCGCGCCAGTACCAGATTCCTCTTCCCAGGAAAATCTGGACCCGAATTTTGATTTTGATACCAAAACCCAAACATCCTCTGAAAAGATTGATGAATTCGAGTTCGATCTTGACCTGGAGCCTGCAGCACAAAATGAAATCCCAGACATGGATGAGCTTAAGCTCGACTTTGATCTGGAACCTGCCGGTCAAAAAGAAACCCAAGACCTGGATGAG
>NZ_JAPFPW010000069.1 GCF_026155325.1 Desulfobotulus pelophilus
TTTGGGAAAATCCAGAAAGATGTTCTTGAAATTGTGATCGTGAGAAATCATGGTGTCCATTCTCCGAAGGTCAGATAACAGCAAAAATCCTATCAGCCGAAAATACGGAAGACAAGGACAAGGTGAACAAAATAAAAGGTATGAAAGCGGGCGACCACCTTTTTTTCCAGTTTCATTGCAATCTGATTTTTCCGGCTTTATAATAAGACCAGTACAAAGAGCCTTTAAGTGGTCTTATTTTTTATAAGGAAGAAAGCCATGGAAACCATCCTTGCACCATTTTCCGCCAGTATTTCAGAACTCAAAAAAAATCCGGGGGCACTGATCCAGAAGGCCGACGGCAATCCGGTGACCATCCTGAACCGCAACAAGCCCACAGCCTATCTGGTTCCTGCGGCAACCTATGAAGCCCTGCTTGAAAAACTCGAAGACCATGAGCTGGGTCAGATTATCCTTGAGCGTAAAGCCCAAAGGGATCAGGCTGTGGAGGTCTCCATTAATGACCTATAAGCTCACGTTTCTCCCGGTTGCGCTGAAGGAGTGGAAAAAGCTGGACCCTTCCATAAGGGTTCAGCTCAAGAAAAAACTTGAAGAAATTATCCAGAACCCGAAAATACCCGCTAACAGGCTGAGGCAGTTCGAAAACCATTATAAAATCAAACTCAAAAGCTCAGGGTACCGTCTGGTGTATGAGGTCATTGAAAGCGAAATAGTGGTTCTTGTCATTGTCATTGGCAAACGTGAAGGGAACAAGGTCTATGAAGTGGCTAAGCTAAGAACCTGACCCATGGCGAAGACCCGTCACTCACTCCGCCTCCCCATCTTTCACCACGGCCTTTCTCTCCCTTTCAGGCACCAGATCCTTTTCCTTCTCCCTGGCCTTTTCCCGTCCCCTCTGTTCCAGAATG
>NZ_JAPFPW010000070.1 GCF_026155325.1 Desulfobotulus pelophilus
GTCCACCAGCTTCTTTTTCTCCCGTGCCAGCTGAAGGGCCACCATCTCCCTTTTCTGGGCCATCAGCTCCAGAGCCAGAGCCCGCTTGGCGGCGTTGTCCTTTTCCAGCTGACGGGCGGCGGTGACAGGGCTGCCGCCGTCGGTCTTTTCCAGCTCCACCCTGGTCACATAGGCCAGAACTTCCGTTTCCGTAATGGGCTGGCCCTTTTTGTAGCGGATCAGCCCGCTCTTCTGATCCTGATAGAGCTTGGTCTTTTCGATGGAAAAGCCCTCTCCCTGCAAAAACCGCAGGACGTCCATCAGGGTCTTGAACTCCCTTTCAGGCGGGGTCTCCTCCATCCTTTCTCCTTCCATGAATCCTGAACCCAAAATCTGCGCAAGGCCCCTTTAGGCGGGAACCTTTGTGCGCTCCTTCCGGCCTCTTCAGCCGGGTATCTGCCAGCCCGATGGTCGGGCTTTTTGGGGCGTGCAGCAGCGTCAGCATTCTGACGGATATCAGCCCAAACAGACTGGAATCACAAACTTTTCCGTTTTCCGTTCCGTTTTCGACTTTCACTGTGCACGAACTTCGCGCTCCGCGTCCCCGTGGAGGGCCGGGGGCCGGGTAGTACCTTGGCCGGTTCAAAGACGCTGGTTTCCGTGGGGGTCTGCCAGTGGCAGGGTCATCCCGCCGTGGTCCATCAGCTCGTACAGATCCGGCAGCGCAGCCTCGACCAGTGTCAGGGCCTGCCGGTAAAACTCCCATCGCTCCGGCTCCTCAGGCGTAACGCCGGGCCTGGCTCTCAGGATGATCCGCCAGTGCGGATCTCTGGCCAGAGAAATGCCCATGGGTTTTGACCGCAGGAACTCGGACAACGCCACCACGGCGGGGTAATCCCGCCAATGGATTTG
>NZ_JAPFPW010000071.1 GCF_026155325.1 Desulfobotulus pelophilus
ATCATGGGTAAAATGCTCTTCATGGCCTTCTGCATCCTTGAGCAGGATGAGGTTGCCCAGGCTGTCATAGGCCATGACAAGGCTCCGGCTCCCATCATCGCCCGCACTTTCTTTTACTCCGATGAGGTTGCCCTCGTCATCATAGCTAAAGTCCTTGCGCCGCTCTTCTTCAAGGCCTTCGGCCTCGATCTGCCTGACAAGCCTTCCTTTGGCATCATAGACCAAACGGGTGCGGGTTCCTGCCTCATTGATGTGCAGGGTTTTTTTCTGAAGAACCGGGTCATAGACAAAGGACTCTTCGCCGCCATCGGGATGGGTGACGCGGATGAGGTTGCCCCGCACGTCGTATTCTTTTTTAGTGCGGGCTCCGTCTGCCGTGATCTCCGTTGTGACGCGGCCATCGCGCACATAGCGCTTTTCTTCGTCGCCGTTCACGGCCGTCTTTTTGATGCGGCCCTTGCGGTCGTACCAGATCTCCCGGATGCTGCCGTCCGGGTCTTCGGTTCTGCTGTAAAACTCCTGCCGGGTTCCGTCATATCCATAGGCAAAGAGGTGACCCTGATTCTTTTCATCCAGTATGGAGCGCACTCTGCCGTTATTGTCATAGGCGATGGTACGGGTCTGGCCCAGAGGATCTCTTATCTTATGGATACGGCCACTGCTGTCATAGGAGTAGCCGGTGCTTTCTCCCAGAGGATCCTCAACTTTGCTGAGCAGATCCCCGTTCCAGACGTAGCGAACCCTGCGGTCTGCAGCGTCCTTTACTTCCGTGAGCCTGCCCCCGCTGTCATGGGTGAAGAAAAGCCCGGCCTCGCCATGGCGGTCCTGAAGCTCCGCAGGATGGCCTGCGCCATTGTAGATAAGCCTTGCGGTCA
>NZ_JAPFPW010000072.1 GCF_026155325.1 Desulfobotulus pelophilus
GCCGTTTGTCTTTATTTATGAGTTTTGGTTAGTAAGGTCAGTAAAGTCCTTAGGGTCTTTAATGAAGGCAGCCTTTTGCTGTAAACAAAGGCCTTACCGCTCCGGCCCGGCTTTCAGGTAAAAAGGGGTCAGACCCCTTTTTACGAGACCCCTTTTTACGGGAAAGCCCGTCAAGGGTAGCAGCGGCCCTGCCTGCCACAAAAGATTGCTTTCCTTAAGGACTTTAAGGACCTTAAGCCGTTTGTAGTGATGGGCCTGGGTTTTCAATAAAAAACTTACCCGTAGGGGTTATTTCTGGCGGTGCTGTACAGAATTTCCGTCTGAACGCTCACGGTCAGGGAGGCTTCCCCCTGAGACCAGTCCGGCCAGTCTTCCACACCGCCGGAAACATAGCGCACGCTATCCGCCGTTTCGTTTTCTTCTTCCAACTGACCCAGCGCCTGCCGGATATCCGCCAGCACGTTTTCCGCCGCCGTGGCCATGGCCCGTTCCTGAAGGGTCGGGGCCTCGTGCAGGCTGTAACGAAGCCCCGCCCGGATGGTCAGCGGCAGGGTGAGGCTGTCTTCGCCGTAGCGGGTGCTTTCGCATTCTTCCGTTCCGGGTGTGAGCCAGAGGGCGGGAAGCTCTTCCAGATCCCGCTTGCCTTCGGCCAGCACAAGGGCCGTGCCGATGTCGGAGTGAAAACCATTGCTCTTGCGGATGCCGGAAAGCACTTCTTCCAGCTCTTCCAGCAGGGTTTGCCGGATGGATGGGTTCATGGCAGCTCCTTGAAAAGGGGTCAGACCCCTTGAATGCCAGACAGGATGAGCTGCACCTGC
>NZ_JAPFPW010000073.1 GCF_026155325.1 Desulfobotulus pelophilus
AACCGGGAAGATGGCCCGAAACGCCGGAGACTTCACCCCGGTTCCTGCCTGGGTGGGCCACCGGCAGGGGATTTTCCATGGCATGATATCCAAGGGAACGGATCAGTACCGGGGAATTTCTCCGCTGGCTCCGGCCATGAAGCTCTTTCGGGATCTGTCGGATTATCTGGATTTCGAGGTGGTGGGTGCCATTGTGGCGGCTTCCTTTCCCGTGTGGATCGAAACACCGTACCCCAATGAAATGGCGGAACAGTTTCTGGATAAAAACGAAATGGCCGGGCGTGGCGAGGAATATCAGGAGGTGGCCCCGGCTGGCATCTACTACGGACGCTCCGGCGAGCGGCCCCACATCCTGTCCACCACCAGACCGGGCAACACCTTTGAGCCCTTTGTGGAACGCCTGCTCCGGGGCATCGGTGCCTCCGTGGGGCTGCCCTATGAGGTGATCTCCAAGGATTTTTCGAAAACCAACTACGCTGGCGCACGGGCCGCCCTGCTGGAAGCCTGGAACCTTTTCAGTCTCTATCAGCAGTGGCTGGTGAGCGGCTACATGCAGCCCATTTATGAGATGCTCATGGAAGAGGCCTATCTGCGGGGCTGGATCAAAATCAAGAAACACTGGCCGGACTGGTATGCAGCAAGGAAGCTGTACACCCACTGCCGATGGATACCGCCCCGGCGTGGCCATGTGGATCCGTCCAAGGAGATTTCTGCCATTATCGACGCCATGAACAGCAACATCATGACCCTTGGGGAAGCCATTGCCGAGGTGCGCGGCGGATCGGCGGACTGGGAAAG
>NZ_JAPFPW010000074.1 GCF_026155325.1 Desulfobotulus pelophilus
CGCAGGCGCAGCCAATGCCCATGGCGGACAGGGTAACCCAGCAGGAAATCAGGCCAACGGACAGGGAGGACAGGCCAATGCCCAGACTCCCGCCCCTGTGGCCCCGGTTACTGGTCCCACGGCTGCGGACATTCTGGCGGCTTTGCAGGCGGCGACCCCTCCCGGTGTTTCGGCGGGTGGTCCGCCTGCGGGCGCAGCGGCGCTTCCCGGTGGCGGCCCGGATTTTCTGGCTCTGGTGGAAGGTCATATGGCCGCCAAAGCCTGCTCCCGTGGGGAAGCCATGCGGGAGATGCAGGCCAACCATCCGGAAGCCCATAAAGCCTACATCCTGGGTCTTCAGAAAGGCGGTGCCGCATGAGCTATGTTCTTGGGCCAAGATCCTACGAAGTGGGAACCGGCGGTGTGGAATCTTTCCGGATTGTGCAGCTTGACGGGGAAAAGGTGATTCTGAACAGCGCAAGCGGAACGCCCGTCGGCTTTGCCACCACCTATGCGGCGGAGGGGGAGCGGGTGTCTGTGCAGCACCTTGGGGTGGACGGCACCTGGGAGCTGGAAACCGCCGGGGCTGTCGGTTTATTGGATTTGGTCTTTGCGGCGGATGAGGGGCGGATTCAGATTCTTCCTTCGGAAGCGGGGACCTACAGGAAGATCGGCATTGCCTTGAAATCGGCCGCCTCCGCAGGGGAGATCATTGAGGTGCTGCCCTATGATTTTCATGCCACCGTAACCGTTACCTAAAAGGGGTCAGACCCCTTTTTCCCGAGACC
>NZ_JAPFPW010000075.1 GCF_026155325.1 Desulfobotulus pelophilus
AAAAAGGGGTCTGACCCCTTTTAGGTAACGGTCACGGTGGCATGGAAATCATAGGGCAGCACCTCAATGATCTCCCCTGCGGAGGCGGCCGATTTCAGGGCAATGCCGATCTTTCTGTAGGTCCCCGCTTCCGAAGGAAGAATCTGAATCCGCCCCTCATCTGCCGCAAAAACCAAATCCAATGCGCTAACGGCTCCGGCGGTTTCCAGCTCCCAGGTGCCGTCCACCCCAAGGTGCTGCACAGAAACCCGTTCCCCCTCCGCCGCATAGGTGGTGGCAAAGCCGATGGGCGTTCCGGCTGCGCTGTTCAGAATCACCTTTTCCCCGTCCAACTGCACAATCCGGAAAGATTCCACACCGCCGGTTCCCACTTCGTAGGATCTTGGCCCGAGAACGTAGCTCATGCGGCACCGCCTTTCTGAAGACCAAGGATGTAGGATTTATGGGCTTCCGGGTACTTGGCCTGCATCTCCCGCATGGCTTCCCCGCGGGAGCAGGCCTTGGCTGCCATATGACCTTCCACCAGAGCCAGAAAATCCGGGCCGCCACCGGGAAGCGCCGCTGCACCCGCAGGCTGTCCACCCGCCGAAACACCGGGAGGGGTCGCCGCCTGCAAAGCCGCCAGAATGTCCGCAGCGGTGGGGCCTGTCATTGCAGTTTGCCCCGCAGGGGCGGGAGTCTGGGCATTGGCCTGTCCTCCCTGTCCGTTGGCCTGATTTCCTGCTGGGTTACTCTGTCCGCCATGGGCACTGGCTCCGCCTGCT
>NZ_JAPFPW010000076.1 GCF_026155325.1 Desulfobotulus pelophilus
CGGTCCAGTTCTGCCTGTGCGGCTTGGGATGCGGATTCCAGCACCGGGGCCATGCGTTCCTCATCCTGCAGGACCATGGGCGGAGAGGATGACCAGATGCCTTTGATGGTTTCGTCGCGGGGGTTGCCCTTTCTGGGATTGGCCCGGCACTTGCCCGTGCGGATGAAAATATTGGTATGGCCGTTGGCCATGGTGGCCACAAAGCCAGCCTGCTGAAATTTTTCGTGAAACTGAATCCGGCCCTTCCGGTGTTTAAACAGGGCCGAAAAGCCTTTTTGGGATCGTCTGCCGCCAAAGTGCATTCCCGGCACCTGCCCCTTGATCTTCCAGGCTTTGGATTTGTCGTAGAGGGGAACCCCCCGTTTGTCCTTTGCCCGGAGGTAACAGGTGGCATCCGTGTAGGTGGCTTTGCGTTCCGTGATGGTCTGGCGGATGACGGTTTTGGTGAGGTTGACTTCCTTATATATGGTATCCACGGCCACGGTTTTGGCCTTGGAAAGCCCTTTGTTCAACGCCCTTGTGGTGGCCTTCCGGCTGCCGTTTTTCACATTGGCAAGCAGCTTTTCCACCTCATCCAGCCCCTGAATGCTGACATTGGAAATCATGGGATGCCTCCCTCCTTACCCATACTGCACCAGCCCGATCTTCATCAGCACATCGCCCTCCACCAGCACCCGTGTGGTACGGTATTTACTGGTGTTGAGGATCACCGGCACCGCCTCCCGGAA
>NZ_JAPFPW010000077.1 GCF_026155325.1 Desulfobotulus pelophilus
CAGACAGCCTCTATGCGGGCAAAATAGGCTATACGGCAATGGACGCAGGTAACGCAGCAGGCATCCCCCCGGAGCATGGCGTGGATAAATAAAGGGTTGATGGTTAAACTTTTTGTTTTCTGATGGCAGTATGGGCATTCAAACATGGGGCCTCCTTACAATTCCTGCTGGCTGGTGTCCTGAAAAAGAGGGGCTCTTTTTTTCAGGAAGAGATTCTGGCATCACCACTCCCCAAACAAAGACATTTGATTTTCATGTTCCGGCTGTGGCAGACCGGAACAGAACAGCCCCTTTGCCTTTGACGCCGGGAGCAGCTCAATTTCTGCGCCCTCCTTGCACCATGCTTTCAGATTGTCCGCGAGGTCTGCCGCACAGTCCGGATCGGCGGAACAGATGGCATAGGTTCTCCCGTTTCTGGAGGCAACATAGGCCATTTTCACCCTTCTATCCCCTCTTCCTCTTGTCACACCTCACTCCTTTCATTTCCCTTGAGATAGCAGTTTTTGCACAGCATCCGCAGTCCCGGTGCCACGGGGTGCCTGTGGCAGCAGGTGCATTGTTTCCGGTTCGCCTGCCGTGCCTGCATCCGCACCCGGGCGCAGTGGTGGCTTTTCTGAATCTCCTGCAGCTGGGAGCGGGAAAAGATCCGTTTTCCCCTTGCATCCTGAGAGCAGCGGAGCAGCTGCATGGATGCCTTGCGGTGGAGTGTTTTAGACTGCCAGCCCGT
>NZ_JAPFPW010000078.1 GCF_026155325.1 Desulfobotulus pelophilus
TGGGTGAAGTAATCGTAGACCGCCAGCAGAGACAGCATCCAGAAGGGCAGACGGCCACGGGCATCCGCTTCCGACTGCCAGCTGATCCATGCCAGACGACAGGCCTCCCGCATGTCCTGGGCTTCGTCTTCGCTCATGCCCAGAGCCTTAAAAAAGGGGGAGGGCTGGGGCGTTAGGCCCGTTCCCACAATGTGGGTGGCCATGGAGTCGGACACGCTGGCTGCATGGGGGTCGGAGCCGATGATGTCCGCCGCCCGGCCCGTGAGGATCTCCCGTTCGCGGGATTCGGTGAAGCGGGAGAGCTTCTGGCCGTACCACCTGCCAAGGCTTCCCTTGCGGCCAGCACCCTTGCGACTGTAGCCGAAGGTGTTGCCGCCGCTCACGGCTCCGGGCTGGGAATGCCGGAGATCCAGATTGCGGATGGACGGTATGCGGAGAGGTGTTGTCATCGGGTGGGCCTCCCCTGCAGGATGCGGGGCCGGGTGATGGCCATGAGCTTGGCCTTTTCTGTTTCAAAATACTGCAAGCCGGACTGGATGTCCGGCAGGCTGGCCCGGGTAACCTTGACGCCATCGGAGGTGGTGTACTCCTGAGACAGCATGGCGGCGGACAGGGCTTTTTTGAGGTCTGTGATTTTGGCTTCCAGCTCGGGTAAGGTCCATAGGCTTGCGGCGGTCATGGGAGGCTCCTTTGTTGATTCGGGCCGGATTCCGG
>NZ_JAPFPW010000079.1 GCF_026155325.1 Desulfobotulus pelophilus
GAATCCCTTGACTGGCTGCTGCCCGAAGCCATGAAGCATCTGGGGCCTGTGCAGAGCTTTGAGTTCATCCGTCAGGAGCCGAAAAAACCGAAGCTTACGGATGGCCACCTTTCTCTGGACATGCCCATTCTGTTTCGCTTTAAAGAAGCGGAGGTCATACTCTGGCTGGTGGAGTTTCAGGAAGACAAGCAGAAATTTTCCATCCACCGCCTGCTTCGCTATGCCACAGACATCATGGAAAGCCACCCCAAAGCCCGTGTGGTTCCCACGGTGCTGTTCACCCGCCGGGGCAAATGGAAAAAAGACGTAACAAGGAAGCTGGAAAGCCGTTTGGGAGACCGGGTTTTCCTGCTTTTTGAATATCAGCTTGTCCGTCTTTTTGACTACGAGGCCAGAGACCATTATACTGTTTCGAATCCTGTGGTGAAAATTCTTCTGCCGAAGATGAACCACAGGCCCGAAGAGCGCGGCAGGGTTATCCGCGAGGCATGGGTGGGGCTGTATCAGCTGACTTCCCTTGCCATGTTCGACAAGTACGTGGATTTCATTGATACCTACGCCGCCATCAGCGAAGATGAAAAAGAAGCACTCTTGCAGGAAATCACAGAACAGGAGGACACGGTCATGCTGGCACAGCATATAAAGGAAAAAGGAATTCAGGAAGGCGTGATCATGGGGAG
>NZ_JAPFPW010000080.1 GCF_026155325.1 Desulfobotulus pelophilus
ACACAGGGGGAGGGTGATGGAGTACCCATCAGTCTTTGACGCACGCGTCAGGGTCCAGCCCCCTCCGTCCAGGGTCTCGTTGCGGATAAGACGCCCCCACCTGTCATAGGTGAAGCGATCCGTATGGCCGGATGGAGGAGCATAGGACGTAAGAAGCCCGCCATTTCCATAGGCCATGGCATTGATCTTTCAGGATCTTTTTGTCTCATTGTACCCTTTTCGGCTTTTTCCACAAAATACTGTTTGAGACTTTTGCAACTCCATCCATTTTAAACCCCCCAAAAAGCTTCAAAAATATTTTTTAACCACTCAAAAAAACTTTTACTTTTTTTCTCGCCAGCCTTAATTCGATAAAAGAATAACCATATAGAATACAAGACAATTGCTAGAACAGCAAAGCAACTTAAAGCAACAAGAAATATTTCAATTACAATCACAAATACCCCGCCTCTAAAATAAATCTCCCGATTCCTTTTGATTGAATATATTCTAATGGTCCGCTTGCCTCATGCGGATCATCATAATGACTCAAGTTTCGGACTTGGCACAATACTTTGATTTTAAATGAAAAAATCTTAAAGTCGTAGATTTTTCATATTTAAAC
>NZ_JAPFPW010000081.1 GCF_026155325.1 Desulfobotulus pelophilus
ACAGGTGCAGCTCATCCTGTCTGGCATTCAAGGGGTCTGACCCCTTTTCAAGGAGCTGGCATGAACCCATCCATCCGGCAAACCCTGCTGGAAGAGCTGGAAGAAGTGCTTTCCGGCATCCGCAAGATCAACGGCTTTCACTCCGACATCGGCACGGCCCTTGTTCTGGCGGAAGGCAAGCGGGATCTGGAAGAGCTTCCCGCCCTCTGGCTCACACCCGGAACGGAAGAATGCGAAAGCACCCGCTATGGCGAAGACAGCCTCACCCTGCCGCTGACCATCCGGGCGGGGCTTCGTTACAGCCTGCATGAGGCCCCGGCCCTTCAGGAACGGGCCATGGCCACGGCAGCGGAAAACGTGCTGGCGGATATCCGGCAGGCGCTGGGTCAGTTTGAAGAAGAAAACGAAACGGCGGATAGCGTGCGCTATGTGTCCGGCGGTGTGGAAGACTGGCCGGACTGGTCTCAGGGGGAAACCTCCCTGACCGTGAGCGTTCAGGCGGAAATTCTTTACAGCACCGCCAGAAATAACCCCTATGGGTAAGTTTTTTACTGAAAACCCAGGCCCATCACTACAAACGGCTTAAAGTCCTTAAGGTCCT
>NZ_JAPFPW010000082.1 GCF_026155325.1 Desulfobotulus pelophilus
AAAGAAAGTGGATATGCCCCGTCCGAGGGGAAATAAATCCGAATCGCAAGGGCGTTTCTGGTAACGGAAGGGTCGGAAGGAAGCGATAGGAAGTGAATGGTACATAGCGAAAGCGAACCTGTTTCGGCTAGGAAAGGGGGTAAGCCTGCACAATGTGGCGAAGCCCGATACTCGGACAACCTTTCATGGTGATAGAGGATGGAATCATTCACAGGAACCGGATAATGAACCGGGGAAGCCCTGTAGAGTTCCTGATAATCATCTGGATATTGTCTGCCAAAGGGAGACCTGAGAAAGACAAGAGGCTTTGCAGGGGGGAGACGATCCCGTAGGAGTGTTGAAGTCCCTGCCAGTGAAGCCCGGTAACGGAGTGGAGGATAAAACAGGGACGACCCGCACCCTTTCCCAAGGATGTGCGGGGGCTGCCGGAGAAGCCAAAAGCGTCGGCAGTTGCGAAGGGGTGAAGTTCGACCGAAAGTTTTGGAGATCATGCCGATCGCAGGTTCGGAGAACAAGCCGTCGGCAGACGGGTAAGTGGTGTCCGGTACCTCTGGGAACAGGGCTCTTGACACAAACGGCTCTCACCGGAGTAGGCGGGGT
>NZ_JAPFPW010000083.1 GCF_026155325.1 Desulfobotulus pelophilus
CTCAGGTCGGCCCGTTAAGTTCCAGACCAAAGATTTTGATGAGCTTTTCTGGAAGATTGCGGATAAAAATCCTATGGACTACGGATTTCCATTTGCGCTGTGGACCCGTGAAATGATTCGGGAGTTTATCAAAAAGGAGTTCGGAGTTTCCATCAGCAAAGCCACTGTCGGTCGTCTTTTGAAAAAAATTGGTTTTTCGCCGCAGAAGCCTTTAAAAAAAGCCTGGCAGAGGGACGAAGACCGGGTAAAGGAATGGGTTCAAAACAAATTCCCGGAAATCAAGAAGCAAGCTGAAAAAGAGAATGCAAAAATCTTTTTTGCCGATGAATCAACCGTAAGATCAGACTACCACAGTGGGACGACCTGGGCTCCCACAGGAGTCACCCCCGTCGTTGAAAAAACGGGGGCTCGCTTTGGTATCAACATGGTTTCGGCTATCACTCCCTCGGGGGAACTCCGGTTCATGACCATTGATGGAAAAATGGATTCCGATAAGTTCATCTCATTTTTGAAACGTCTGATTTACAAAGCTGATTCTCCTGTCTTTCTCATTGTGGACGGGCATCCC
>NZ_JAPFPW010000084.1 GCF_026155325.1 Desulfobotulus pelophilus
ATAGTTTCAATCCACGCCCCCGCATGGGGGGCGACCTATCTCGGCGGCAGGACGGGCTGAGGACATCCGTTTCAATCCACGCCCCCGCATGGGGGGCGACGGATTCATGTCTGCCGGAAATCCCTCATAATCGTGTTTCAATCCACGCCCCCGCATGGGGGGCGACACTGATTCTCAGCTTATCCGGCTGGTGGTCGATGTTTCAATCCACGCCCCCGCATGGGGGGCGACCCCAGCGGTACGGCACGTCCCGGATTGCGGAGGTGTTTCAATCCACGCCCCCGCATGGGGGGCGACCTCCCATACCCTGCTCTCACAAGGGCAAGGTACAGGTTTCAATCCACGCCCCCGCATGGGGGGCGACAAAGAAATCAAGGGGCATGATACGGAAATAAGGGTTTCAATCCACGCCCCCGCATGGGGGGCGACGTGACGTAACGGGTATCACGGAAGAAGACATCAGTTTCAATCCACGCCCCCGCATGGGGGGCGACCTTTGGGAAGCTGACGGTAACGCATGGAGGTTGGTTTCAATCCACGCCCCCGCATGGGGGGCGACTC
>NZ_JAPFPW010000085.1 GCF_026155325.1 Desulfobotulus pelophilus
ACCATGGGCAATGTGCTCACCCGCAAAGACGGCCTCGGCCGGATCACAAGGTTTGATTACGACGCCAAAGGCCGCATGGTCCGCATGGAGGATGCCGCCGGTCTTGTGACCGTTTACGCCTATGACGCTAAAGACCGCCGCATCCGGGAGCAAAGCCCCTCTGGTCTTGTCACCACCTTTGCCTATGACGGGCAAGACAACCTCATCCATATGGAAAGGACGGCACCGGGCCTTGATCCCGAACAAAGCCGTTTTACCTACACGCCCTCGGGATCAATCTTGAGCCAGGAAGACGGCGAAGGCAAAACCATCCGCTATGATTATGATGCAAAGGGCCGGCTTGCCTCAACCCTTGATGGCAGGGGCAACGAGATCCGTCAGTTTTATGAATCCGGCCCCGACGGCTCCTGCAGCGCCTGCTCCCTCACGGGCAGGGATCTTGTCAGCCGCATAGAATATCCCACCTTCGAAAAGGAGTTCCGCTACGACATCCGGGGCCGCAAGACCGGGGAGCGGGACATCCTCAGCGACACCGAGGCCCTGT
>NZ_JAPFPW010000086.1 GCF_026155325.1 Desulfobotulus pelophilus
ACGGTCCGCTGCAAATTCTACGGACTTGGTTCCGATGGTACGGTGGGTGCCAACAAAACCGCCATCAAGATCATTGGTGACCATACGGATCTTTTTGCTCAGGCATACTTTTCCTATGACTCCAAAAAATCCGGTGGCATCACCGTCAGCCATCTGCGTTTTGGCAAAACCCCCATCAAGTCTACCTATCTTGTTAACACCCCGGACTTTGTGGCCGTACATAAAGCCAATTATGTACAGCTGTATGATGTCCTGGATGGCATTATGGAAGGCGGCACCTTCCTGCTCAACACCCACTGGACAGCCGAAGAGCTGGAAAAGGAACTGCCTGCGGACATGCGCCGCACCATTGCAAAGAAAAACATCAGGGTCTACACCATTGATGCCGTAAAAATCGCCTCGGAAGTGGGCCTTGGCAACCGCATCAACATGGTCATGCAGACCGCCTTCTTCAAACTTTCCGGCGTACTGCCCTTTGAGGAGGCCATTGACCTTCTCAAAAAAGATATTGCCAAAACCTACGGCAA